>NZ_DATGKU010000190.1:0-32027 GCF_035294505.1 Chthonomonas sp.
CATCGGTCTGTGAAAAAATGCACATTCTTTTTCGAAGAGCGTGCCGTAGAGAGAGTGAAAGGAACCTAGCGAGGAGTGGCCTCAATGAATGATTACGCTGTTGTTCCGGTGCGATCGGATGCCTCCGTTTCGCCAGAATCGTCTGCCCGCCCCAATGATACTGAAGAGATGTTCTCCGAAGAGGATGCCTTGGAGCGTGAGCCTAACGATGAGCTGATGCGGCTTTACGACTCGGAGAAGGCGGTTGCTAAAGCCGATCCCCTCTTCCCGGATGAGGAGGAGCCTGAAGCCATTCCCGTCCCCCACCTAGATCAAGAGGTCGGTGTAGCGCCCGATCCGGTCGAAGAGACCATCCATCACGATGAAACCGTGCAACTCTGGATGAGCCGCGCTCGTGGCGCACAGCTTCTTACTGCCGAAGAGGAGGTGCAACTAGCGCGCGCCGTGCAACGAGGCGATAAACAGGCCAAAGATAAACTGACAGAAGCCAATCTGCGCCTGGTTGTCTCTATCGCTAAAAAGTACAGCGTTCGCGGCATCCCCCTACCCGACCTCATTCAAGAGGGGAATATCGGCCTTATCCGCGCGGTCGAAAAGTTCGACCCGGATAAAGGCTACCGCTTCAGCACCTACGCTACTTGGTGGATACGTCGTGCCATCGCGCGCGCCATCATCAACCAAGGCCGCACCATTCGCATCCCCGTCTACGTCGCCGAGATCATCCATAAAATCGTCAAAGCCTCTAGCCGACTCCGCCAGCAGCTTATGCGCGATCCTACTGTGGAAGAGATCGCGCGTGAGCTTGAGATCCCGGTGGAGCGCGTGAACGAGATCATGCGCATCGCCCTTGAACCCCTCTCATTGGAAACTCCTGTCGGTGAAAAAGACAATAGCCAGCTTGCCGACTTCATTCAGTCGCAAACGGCGGTTTCCCCCTCTGAAGCTACTCTGAACCTTATCCGCCGAGAGCAGATCGAGGAAGTGCTTAATAAACTGACACCGAGGGAGAAAGAGGTGCTCCGGATGCGCTACGGCCTCGACGATGGCTATGCCCGTACCCTCGAAGAGGTGGGAATGCGGCTGCATGTTACGCGCGAACGGGTACGCCAGATAGAGCTTCGCGCCCTGAAGAAACTGCGCCATCTCGGCTCCGAATCCCTCATGCGACAGTAGTTTTCCGCTTACAACTGAGCCGCTGGCGGTTTCCTAAGAGATCGCCAGCGGTTGTTTTTCCACAAAGCCGCGATTTCAATCTTATAGGGTGGGAAACGCTATGCGATGTCTCTATCGCCGATTGGGCGCCTTTCTGCTGCTTTTCTTCATGGCCTCCGCCTCTGCTTACAGCGATGTCACCGTCCGTCAGATAACCTATGCCGGCTGGCAAAACGCTTATCAGCTTAGTAATGGAGACGTGGAGCTTGTGTTTGTGCCCCAAATCGGGCGCATTATGCGTTACGGCCCGGTTGGAGGGCCCAACATGCTGTGGAATAATCCCACGATGCTTGGTAAAACGGCCTCCCTTGAGGCCGCAGCCAAGGAGTGGCCTAACTTCGGCGGCGATAAGCTCTGGCCGGCTCCTCAGTCGGTGTGGAACTGGCCGCCCGATCCCTATCTGGACTCGGCCCCCCAAACCGTACGCGTGCTTCCTAACCATCATCTGCTTGCCATAGGCCAGGCAAGCCCTCAAAGCGGTATCCGATTTGAACGTGAAATCGCCCTCGCCCCCAAAGGCGATGAAGTTACCCTCATCAACACCATGATCAACACCTCCTCAAAACCGGTTAAGTGGGCTATTTGGGAGATTTTCCAGGCCAACGATCCGCTGCGCGTCTATCTACCGACCAATATCTCCGGCCATTTCGCTGAGGGCTATTTAAAGATGTCGGATACCCTCCCTTCAATAGACCGCATCCATGGACAACTTGTTCTCTCCCGCTCCCACACCACAAGCTATAAAGTGGGTTCCGATGCCCCCGACATCCTTATTCGTGCCCTTGTTTCGGGCTACACGGTATCCTTAACGGCCAAACCTTTAAAGGGCACCTATCCCGATAACGGTTGCACTATGGAGGTCTATTCTAATCCGGACGCTGCGCCCTATATGGAGATGGAGCTGCTGGCCCCCATTGTGCAGCTTCGACCGGGCGAGCAGACCCGATTCGTCACTCAGTGGCATCTCGGCCCGCCCCAGGGGCCTTAAGGAGAACGCAAGCGGTGCGTGCAGAGATCGTCTCCGTTGGCACCGAGCTGCTGCTCGGCCAAATTGTGGATACCAATGCGGCCTACCTTGCTCGCGTGCTTTCTGAATTGGGCATCGCCCTCTACCGCCGTGTTACGGTGGGAGATAATCGGGAACGGCTTCTTGCTGCGCTCACAGAGGCGCTGGCCTCGTCCGACGTGATATTTACCATCGGGGGCCTCGGCCCTACAATGGACGACATCACCCGCGACGTGCTGGCCGAAGCCATGGGCGACACCCTCCACCAAGATGAGCAGATCGCCGTTCAGCTTCGGCGCTTTTTTGAACAGCGCGGCATGCCCATTTTGGAGAGCAACCTACGCCAAGCTTTGGTACCGAGTTCCGGTCGCGCCATTCCCAACCCCAACGGAACCGCCCCTGGCCTGCTGTTCGAAGGCCAAAACGGTAAGCTCGCCATCGCGCTGCCCGGCCCCCCCAACGAGTTCATTCCAATGGTCAACGATTTTGTGGTGCCCTATCTCCGCACACGCACGGGAGGCAAGGGCGTTATTCGTTCGTTGGTGCTGCGTGTGGCCGGTGTTGGTGAGAGCTTTGCCGAAGATCGCATTAAAGACCTCATGCAAGATGCAAATCCAACCGTTGCGCCCTATGCCAAGGTGGGCGAGGTGCATCTGCGCATCACCGCATTTGCAGAAACCCCCGATGAGGCCGAACGCCTGATCGCCCAACGAGCTGCTCTTATTCGCCAGCGACTCGGTCACGCCATCTACGGTGAAAACGAGGAGACCTTAGAACAGGCTGTTGTGAGCCTACTCCAACAAAGACAGCAGACGGTAGCCACCGGTGAGAGTTGCACAGGAGGGCTTCTTTCGGGCCGAATAACCGAGGTGCCGGGCAGCTCCAAAGTGTTTCTGGGCGGTGTTGTGGCCTATAGTAACGCCGCAAAAACGGCTTTTCTTGGCGTAGATTCCGCGCTGCTTGCGCAATTCGGTGCCGTTAGCGAAGAGGTTGCGCGTGCCATGGCAGAAGGCGCTCAACAACGCTTCGGCACCACCTATGGCATCGGGATTACGGGCATCGCGGGGCCGGAGGGCGGTACACCGGAAAAGCCTGTTGGGCTGGTCTATATTGCGCTTAGCCAGCGAGACCGAGGCTCTGTGGTGGAACGCTGTGAGTTCATCGGTTCGCGCGCCATTATACGCCATCGCGCCACGCAAACAGCCCTCAATCTGCTTCGGCTGCGCCTGCTCGAAAGCTAGCTAGTCCACCTCGATTCCTTTCACCGGCACCACGCTGATCGAGCCATCTACCTCTAATTGAGCTAATCGCACCTCTTCAAAACGCTCTAGGCCATGCTGTCGAATGGCAGCCAATAACTCCGCCTCGGTCACCTTCTCTCGACGCATGTTCTGTAGCAACAACTCTCCGTTCAAAATCAAAGGGGTAGGAACGCCTACGATGTGCGCCTCTAACTTCGGTAGGTGCAGAAACAGTTTTGAAAAAGCCCACCCTAAAAGAATAAGCGTGCCGGAACAGACGATGCCCGCAGACAGGTCACCCGCCCCATGAGTCATGGCGTTTTGCACGGCATTGGCCACCGCCATAATCATGGCCAGATCGTAGATGTTGTACTGGCCAAAACTTCGCTTTCCCACCAACCTCAGCCCAACAATGAGAAATAGAGCGACAACGAGTGTACGCGCCATCAGCAACGTAAGAAAATAGCGATAAGCCGGCGTCATAGAGTTCTCCGTTAAGGCAGCCTTAAGGCCTTGTAGTGTCTACGAGTTTTATGCACTACCGACCTGTTTGGCACCACGCTAATGGTGCCATCTACCTCTAACACAGCCATGTGCACCTCCTCTAAGCTCTCGATGCCATGCTCGCGCAGCGCCGCCATCACCTGCTCATGGGTAATGCCCTCTCGCTTCAAATGCCCTTCCACAAACTCCCCGTCGTTCACCAACAATGTCGGCTCCCCTACAAGATGGTGTTCTAGTTTGGCCGAACGTGCCATGAGCAAGGTAAAAAGGCGATTCCAGAACAGCAGGGTTGTTGCGGCGACGATGCCACCCAGTAAAGAGTTGTCGTTGCCCACCATTGCGTTCTGCACCGCGTTCGCGAGAACAATGATCAGCACCAGGTCATAGATATTCATCTGACCCAGCTCGCGCTTGCCCATTAGCCGCAACCCTACCACCAGAAAAAAGTAGATAACGGTGGTTTTACCGGCAATAACCAAGCACCCGTAAAGGTCGGGGTGCGAGAACACATCCACGAGCCATTTGATCATGTTGATTACCCCTTGTTATTCTGTGTGTAGGCAGGAGATTGTCTTTGCCCCTCTTTTCGAGTATATTAGATGCGAACAAACCCAAGAGCGCTATGGAAATCATGTCTAAACTTATTTCAGAGCTACTGCCTGTTATAGGGCACACGGTTGTGATCTATCTTTTTTTGATGATCGCGCTGCGCGTGGCCGGTCGGCATCAAATAGGGCAGCTGAGTGTCATAGACCTCGTCGTTCTTATTTTACTCGGTAGTGCGGTAGAAACCGCAATGGTCAATGGGGACACAAGTTTGGCAGCCGGCATTGCTTGTTCCGGCACGCTTCTCGTTTTAAATCGTCTTTTTGCCTGGCTGATTCAACGCGTTCGTCCCCTCAATCGAGAGCTAAATGGCGACCCCATCACTCTCATCAACAACGGGCGATTTGTTGAGGAGAACCTACGGCGCGCCGGCCTAACGCATGAGGACGTTCTTCAGGCCCTACGAGCGCGCGGATTAGCAGACGTTAGCGAGGCTCGATTTGCTGTTATGGAGGTAAACGGCAGCATTACCGTAATCCCTCGCCATGCCAAAGTTCACCGTAGTTCCCGAACTACCAAAGAGACAACCTAACAAACTTTCTGTTGCCTACATACATACGTAAGCCGGAGAGAGATTCTCTCCGGCTTTTCGTTTTTAGGTAACAAGGCTTATGGAAGCAAGCCGCCTGCCCCTCCTGCAGCCGCTCCCCCTTGCTCTTGCGGTGCGCCCCCGTTAAGCGCCTGAATGGCCGGAGGGTTATCCGGGATGATTTTCGGTGTAATGAACACCAAAAGGTCCGAATCGTTGTTGGTGGTGGAGCGCGAACGGAAGAGGGTGCCGATGAGCGGAAGGTCTCCTAGCAGCGGCACCTTGCTGATAGAGGTGTTGTCTTGCTTGTTGGTAAGCCCGTTGATCACCATAGATTGGCCGTTGTAGACGATACGCGTGACGATCGCTTGTTGGAAACCGATGATCGGGATACTTCCACCGGCAGGGTTCGTAACGGAGCCAAGAATATTCGAGGAGACGAGTTGCCCTAGCAGCGTGATGGAGTTGTCGTTGTTGATGTAGGGGGTCACGATAAGCTCTACGGTGACGGGGAAAAGGGTGTAGGAGGTCGTGACAACGACGGTGCCGTTGGGTCCGATCACCGGAGTTTGCGTGATAACGGGCACCTCCTGCACGTTCTCGAAAACGGCCGGCACGCCGTTGAGGGTACTTGCCGTCGGCGAGGTCAACACTTTGCCTTGTCCCTGAGTGAGGATCCAGCTCAGCTGGGTTTGAACGTTACCGGCGGCATACTGAATAAAAGCCGTGTTCGAGGCCGAGAAGTTGAGGTTGGCACCCGAGACGAACTGCCCTTTTGCCAAGCTCCAGTTAATACCGAACGCATTAAGCGCGTTCTCGGTGACGGTAACAAACTGGGCGCTGATCAGTATCTGCTTGGGCTTTACATCCAACAGGCGGATTAGCTGACGCAGCTCCTGAATCTGTGCCGGGGTACCGCGCACTAAGAGCGAATTATCGGCATCGAGCGCGCTGATATCGCCTGGGGTCATACCATTTGGTAACAGATTAGAGAGATTCCCACCGGTACCGATCTGGCCGGCTCCCGCACCTGCACCGGGCGCACCCGGAGCACCGGGCGCTTGTCCTCCGGCAAACTGCCCCCCGCCGGGGCCGAATTGACCACCGCCAGGGAACCCACCGCCTGGAAACCCACCGCCGGGGAACCCTTGCCCCCTACCGAAGAAATCGCTATCATCGCTTCGGTGGGCGCTCTGATCGTTTGTTAGGGGCGTATTGCTCACGGCCGGGGGGGTGAAATTGGAAACCCCATTATAGCCTTGAATAGGAGCCGAAGGCCCTACAGAGACCGCGGGGCCATAAGGGGTGATGAACACCGGCCGATTGCCGGAAGGAACGGGGCTAGAGTAGTCGGGCATCTCCTGATGAAGAAGATATTTCAAGCCTAGTCGGCGCACATACTCCAGAAAGTCGGGTTCATCGGGGTTGTTGATACCGAGAATGCGTAGGATGGTGGAAGGCGCCGTGTATTGAAGCTTGATTTTAACGATATGCTTCTCCTCTTGTTGAGGAGGCAGTATCGGCTGAGCCGTCTCTTCCTTCTTAGGTTTCGGAGCGCTCCCTTTCGGCCCGATATGGTAGATGCCGTCTTCAACCCACAGATCGGCGCCGGCGGATTGTGCGATGGCCTTCATGATCACATCTATGGGCTGCTTCACCAAACTGACATTGACGGCAGAGAAAGGCCGATCTGGGTCTGCTGTGAGCACCACTTGGAGCCCAGTCTCTTTTTCCAAGAGGTTAACAGCGGATTCCAAGGTAACGTTTTGAACTTGAAAGGTGATCCGCGATACGGCGTCGGAGCCGGGTGGAAGCGTTACTTGGGTAGAGGTTCCATCATCTTCAGGCACCGATTGGGCCTTGACGATGCATCCACCTCCACACAAAAACGTCGCTCCTAACACCGCAGCGACGGAGAGAGTAATTGTTGGTCGCACTTGCCTGTGCAAGCTCATGCTAAATGCCCCCCTTGAGACATATACCGCCGCATAAAGGCAGGAAGATTTGCGACGATACGTTTGTGCGGAATTTCTGAAGTTTTTATTTCGACACAGGAACCAGTTCTTCCTGCTTAGAAGCGAGGGTGGAAGGAAAAATTTTTTATTTTCGGCTTCTGGCCTAAACGGAAGGAACGGAAATAACCGAGAACAGCTGCGGTAGACTATCCGGCAGCAGCAGGAGGAGAGGCCTTACCCAGCCCTCTCCTCCGTTTCTCGCAGTGGCATGTGCGCTTAGGGAATATAGCCCCCACCACCAAAGCCACCGCCACCGATACCGCCGTAGCCGCCACCAATACCACCAATGCCGCCAAAGCCGCCGAGGCCGCCTATACCCCCCATCATACCGCCGCCAAAGCCGCCGAGGCCACCACCAAAGCCGCCAAGGCCGCCAAAACCACCCATCATGCCACCGCCAAAGCCGCCGAGGCCGCCGCCAAAGCCGCCTCCGAAGCCGCCACCGCCAACGGGGTTAGGCCGCATAAGCAGTCCGGGCTGTACGGAATAGCCCAGCGCGCTAAAACTACGAGCGCCAAACAGACCGGCGAAGAAATCGGCGCTCATAATGAAGTCGGAGGCACCTTGCAACTTCACCGGCAGTTGATAGCCTGTGGGGTTATTCTCTTCGGGTGTCGTTTCTGTAGTCGTACTAGTATTCTCGTTCTCCACCTTCGGAACGATGCTATAGATGCCATCCTGATAGGTGTAGGTAAGCGGCGGGTTATTTCCCGCAGCTCTCAGCAACGCATCGAGCGCTGTGGTAAAAGGCTTATCGCGCAGATGCAGCGTAACGCGAATACCTCGCAGGTTTGGATCGAGCGTATAGTCGGCTCCTGTTTGTCGGAATAGCAGTTTCAGGGCCGTATAGAGGTCTACATCCTCCAAGTCTAGGGTGACGGGCTTATTGGCATTTTGGTCTGCCGACGCACCGGTTGTGGTACCGCTTTGATCGCCTTGTGCATAACAGTGTGCCGGCACGGTTGCCAAGCCCAATGCGAGCAGCCCACTCAACGCCACAATTGTCCACTTCTTTGCCAGCATCGCTGGATTCCTCCTCAACAAAATTATTTTTAGTCTGCACCACCGGGCGAGTTCCCGCCCCCACCGCCGCCAAAGGAAGGGGCGCCCGGGCGTGGAAGGCCAGGCCGTCCCATCCCACCAGGAGCTCCCGGATACCCTCCATATCCTGGGTAACCACCGTATCCAGGATAGGTACCGGCACCCATCGTTTGCGCCGCGGTTTGTAGGTCTGATAGTTTGACGTTTTCCACGAGAATAAGGTTACCTTCCCGCTTTTCGAGTTTAACCGAATCGTCGGTAATGGCCAGAACACGATAGTTATCGGAGGTAAGGCTTCCCGGCTTCACGATTTCGCTCTGGCCGTTTTGTTCCAAAATGGCATAGACTCCGTTCCCCCGCATAATGCCGGCCACGCGTCTATCCGGCACCTGTTCGACAACGACCGGTTTTTCCGGCGGGGCTTGTACGGTGGTATCGGCAACCTGCAGGGGCTGTACCTCCGCAAAGACATCGGGTGGAAGCGGCTTTTTCTTCCAGGTTATGAGGAAGGGGTCTTGGTGGTACTTGCCCGTTATTGCGGCAGCGACCTGCTTTTTTCCTGCCCCACCAGCCGCTGCAGGCTGCTGCCCACCGGCCAGAGCACCACCTCCCGGCATGCTGCTGCCCGGCATACCACCTGGCATCACGCCACCCGGCCCTCCTTTGCCCATGCCCATGGGCATAGTCGGTGGCGTCATTGTGGGCGTGGTGGGAGCAGTAGTGGTCGTACCATTGTCAGAAGAAGATTGCCCCCCACCGCAACCCGCCAGGAGGATGAACCCTAGGCCAAGCAGAGTTGCTTTGCCTAGAGACGATCCGAACCCAAATTGGCCGCTTCTTTTCATTTCTGTTTTCCCCACACTATTATATACTTTTTTTATCTAATCGGCTGCTCCTGCAGAACTCCCTCCAGCACCAGACGGTGCTGCCGGCATCGGTCTTCCGGCTTTTGGTCCGCCCATACCGCCCATGGCAGCCCCAGAATACATGCTCATCCCCATTCCATAGGGCATGCCCATGCCGCCACCGGCATTGCCACCCGAAGTTACCTGCAAACGGGTATCGGGAGGTGGCGGAGGACTATTCGGAATAATATAGAGGGTAAGAGAGTAGGTGAGCATCAGCGCCGGGCTTTGCCCTTTCAAGCTCACATTGTCCACAACCGGCATGCCGTGACCGAGCATTTCGGTGTTGATTCGCTTGAGGTGTTCCATTGCGGCTTGAAAGCTTTTGCACATCACGGTAACCGTCCAGCTCTTCCCCTGTTCCGGCAGGGTGATCCCTTTGCTATAGTTACTGATGGCGTTAGGATCGGTGGGGAAGGCCGGTATTTGGAACACGGTAAGCAGGGTAATGCCATCGTTCATCTGAGAATCGTACCAGTGTTGGAGCCATCGCCCCCACTCCTGCGGAAGGCGGTCAAAGCCACGCAACGCGTAGATCGCTATCAGATCGTTGCTGTTATCGTTTTTATGGAAGGGAAGCGAGGGCATGTAGCGAGCCTGGTTGATCTGCCACGACTCTTGCGCCTGCACCGCCTGCTTCTGGGTTGTTTCCAACAGATGCTTTGCTTGGGCAACCTGCTCTTGTGTGCCCCCGTTTTGTTCAACCGAGGCGATCTGCGAGTTTGTATCGTTAATGCGATTGCGCAGGGGGTTGATCAGGGCAAAGAACAGCACAATCCCCAGTACAAGTGCAACCCCAACACCTATTCCCAGAATATGCCACTTATTCAGCTTACTCAGCATCGCTTCTCCCCTTTCCTACTCTGCGCCACCGGCACCAGCTCCGCCGCCTGGTGATGGCGGTTGAGACCCCATAGGCCCGCCTGGGCCAAAACCGGGCATACCCGGAGGCATTCCCATTCCATACCCTCCAAACCCAGCAGCACCTGTGCCACCTCCTTGCCCTGCAGGCGGCCATGTTGGAGGCGTTGCCGGTGGGGCTAGACTATCCTGCAAAACCAGGTCTGCCGTGAAATCAAGGCCTTTTCGCCCCTCAACTTCGGTAGGGGTGGCCGAACCGTTGTTCCGATTTCCTCCACCACCCATTCCCCCATAAGGAGAGCCGGGCATTCCTGGCATACCATATGGCATACCGGGGGGCATTCCTGGAGGCCCACTCATTCCGTAGGGCGAGCTAGACATCGGCGAACTCGTCATCGGTCCGCCGGCGCCATAAGGCCCTTTGGGAGGGCCGTAAGAGCCGAACCCACCGTAAGCTTGGTTGCCGTTTTGGGCATTGGCCGATTCGGGCGGATAGGGATGAGGTGGCAGGGTGATGTAGACACTTTGGAACTTCGCGGTATCGTTTCGGAGGAATATCCACCATCGGGCCAGTTCCATCTCATTTGGGCAGAACCCGGTGAGGTGCACGAGGTTGTGATTCCGCGGATCGATCTCCATGGAGTGGAGGAGGATAGTGGGGCTTGTATCCGATGCTACCGCAGTGTAGGCTTTCCACCATGAGTCGTTATACTTCTGAGCGCTCGCGATAAAATCCTGTTTGCTTTTGATATCGGCGATGCTGCTATTCACCTGTTGCACCTTAGATTGGTAGTCCTGATATTGCGACTGGAGACTATTGGCGCTATCCAATTGCTGTTGGGCCTGGCTCAGCACCCCTTTCAGGCTAATGTACCAGGCTACAAAGGCAATGATAACGGCTGCCACGAGAGCCGTAGCAAAGCCGAAGAAAACTGGACGCGCGCGGCGCTCATGAACATAAGGTGGTAAAAGATCGATCCTCAGCATCTTCTAAAGCTTCTCCTGATACAGGCATTTCCCTACGGACATACTGGTTGGGATGGGCATAGGCCTACTTCTTTCTCCCGCGCTTTGCTGGTTCCGGCAGAAGATCGTAGGCCGCAAGCCCCAAACTCACGGCAAAAAGCGGCCCGACCTCGTCCATATCATAGCTCTGTTTTTTGATACTCATCTGCACATGGCGAAGTGGGTTCACTACCCGCGTTGGGATGCCGAGTTCGTGCTCGATGAACTCGGCTAGCTTTGGCAGACGCGCCATGCCGCCGCACAGCAGGATCTCGTGGACGGGCGCATCCCCGCTGCGGGACCGATAGAAGTCTAGAGAGCGCCTTAGCTCCTGGACGAGATCGGTAACATGCGGGGCTATCGCGTTAAATATCTGAATTTTCAGGGCATCCTGAGGTTGCGGATGCGGTGTCGCCTCGCCAAAAGTCGGCGGCACATCGGCTGCCGGAGGCGGTATAAACCCCGGTGTCTCCCCTTCCGTCTGTTGGGCGCTGAAATCGAAAGGAGTGGAGGGCGGGTTCAGCTCCTGCGAGGGGCTGGCCAATCCACCCGACGATTCCCCAAGTTCGCCTGAAGAGGGCGCCAAGCCACCGGAACCACCTCCAAGCTCCTCAGAAGAGGGTGCTAAGCCACCTGAGGGCGAAGAGAACTCGGTGGATTCTGTGGCAGCGCCGGAAAAATCAAAAGGCATTCTTCCAGAAGGAGAGCTGATGGGGCCTGAGGCCGACATGGGCGGCGTCTCGGTGAAATCTATAAAACCGCCCGATTCGCCTGGCAGCGCCCCAGAAACTCCAAAACCGGTCTGAGGGAGCTGTTCAAACATCACCTCGGCCAGGTCTCGTTTATACCGTTCCGCCGTGTCCATATCTACCTGTAGGGCTTCGGAAATGGCGCGGGTAAAGTTATCTCCGCCGACGGGCAGTGTTCGCAGGAATGCGGGCAGATTATCCCGAAACACGCCGATATCCGTAGTACCGGCACCAATATGGGCGATGAGAGCTGTATGCCCCGCCGCTTGCGCAGGCTCGCCGATATCGAGTAGCGCACGCCCCATGGCCAACGGCACCACATCTATGGCTTTGGGGTTGAGGCCGGCAGCAAAAAGCACCTCCACATGCTGATCGATGAAATCCTGCTGGGCTACCGCCAACAGAACCTCAATGTTCTGCTGCGAGGGGTCGGTTCCTTCCGGTCGTTCGATGCGGGCATAGTCCATAATCGTCTGGGCGGCCGCAAAAGGAATCTGGCGCTCGATCTCCCACTGCATCTGCGTGGCCAACTCTTTATCGTCGGACACTGCAGGCACCTCAACCACCCGAACCACCACCGATGTATTGCTCGCCGCTGCACTTACCACCTGTTTTGTGCCGATGCCCGCATCGCGTAGCATCTGGCGAATGGCCTGCCCAAGTCGTTGTGCGTCGAGGATCACCCCGCCATCAAAAGTGTCGGGGGGCGTCGGCGCAATGGCCATGCCCGTTACCTCGACACGCCCACCTCCACCGCGTGCCTCAACGGCCTTAATATATTTCGACCCTATATCCAAACCGAGATAGGTTCCAGCCATCTTAAATTACTCCCTGCTCAAATCCGTAATCTGCAAACCCACATCCCCACCAATAGGGGTTTGCAACCTCGCCACTATCCTTCATCTTTTAGATACGTCCTCAGCATTGTATCAGGTTTGCCGCCGACTGTCAATACCACTTTCCCGTGTTCATCTCTCTTTTGTCGTGTCTCTTGCCGAAAAGGTTCAGTTATCGGAGTTCTACAACCTCCGTCGCATGAGGCCCTATCTCAATCGGGAAGAGAAGCACACCGTTTTGGTTTTGCAGAGGTGTTGCTCTTTGCGCCAAATGCTCGACTGCCTCGTGTGCGCCTGCCAACGTGGGAATCTGGGCTGCAAACACATACACTTTGCCGTTTTGCGGCTGCGCCGAGTCGTTATAGATGGTGAAGAAGCGATCGCCGTAGCGCTCAACCCCCAGCGAAGGGTTATCTGTCATCGCCCAGGTAAGGGGCTGCCAGCCCGCCGCAGAGAGCTGCTGAAAAAGGGGAATATAGCGCTTGAACAGGTCGCGATCTCGATTATACCACTTTGGCGTCTCCCAATAGGGATGGGTCGCCGCATCCGCACTGAACATGCTTGGAAACAGATCATAGAAGAGACATCGCTGAAAATACTGTTCTACCATGCTGTGGTCAAAGCGATCGAAGTTGGTGTCCATCAGCATGAGAAAAGGTTTCTGGTAGCAAAGAGTTCTTCGGTAGCAAAGGGTCGCGTCGGAGTCGGGGGAGAAGCGGCCATCATAAAGCCAATTCACCTCGGTACCCATCACATCGAGGAGCGGCGCAAAAACGCAAAAGCGTTCGGGCGTGCCGTTGGCCATCAGGAGGCGCCCTCGGTTGTGCAAGTCTGCACTGACGAAACGGGTGAAGTCGTGTACCCAATACCACTGAGGCACACAGACTTTTCGGAAACCACTATCAAACGTTAGAGGATACGGACACGCTTGTAGATCGGACAAACGATAGTCGCGCGTATCCGTCCAACTCTCCAGAGAGTCCAGATAGATACCGTCGAGGCGACCGTTTTTCTGCGTGTTTGCCGCCCCGAAAAGGCGGTCTGCAGCCTCTACGGTATAGCTCAGCGAAGCCTTAGTGGGCTGTTCTGGAGTGGCCGGCAGGCCTGGGCTAGGATTTAAGATGAAGAGCGCCCCATCGTTCCAAGGCACCTTGCTGAACTGCACATAGAAATGGCCGTCCGAGTCTTGCACACCGCTGTTCAGAACGGCGCGCGCCCACTCCTGAGGAGTCGGGTCGTGCAACGAATCCAGAGGGCGTGGCGGCATGGCCTCTTGTGCTCGCGCCTGTATGAGGGCCATGGCACTCTCGTAGGTACGCGGAAGGTTGTCCGCCATGGGCATCCAGTAGGAGGAAGGCTCGATATATCGAAAACAGAGGATACCTGCCGCATTATCCTGCTTTATGCTGTTGTCGCCCTCATGAAAAGCAAAGCCGAAGTCTGACCATCCCTCTACGCTCTCCGGCGCGGTAAAGGGCATCCAAATGCCATAAGGTTGATGCGACTCAGGATAGAAGAGAGCGTTGGCGCGATAGAACCGCATTGCCGCCTCCCGGAATGGCATGGTGATCAACCTGATCTTCTGATCTCCCACTTGCTCCACGGGAAGGGGTGGCAGGGAACACAACACACAGCGTACACGCGCCGTGTGGGCAGGCCATACTTGGCTTTTACCGGTGAGGGCCACATCCCACCCGATGACAAAAAGATGGTGAGGGGCGTTATAGAAGATACGAAATACAGAAGGCCACTGGATATCTTCCGCCATCATCAGCCCGCCCGTCCCGCCGGCCACGCAGGCAAAGGGATAGCGTGAAAGCCCTCCGGTTGCGCCTACCGATATCTGAACCTGGTTTTCATACTCCTCGTCAGCCTCCACAGGCAATGCACGGCGAATATCTTCTCCCCATAGAAGGTCGGATTGGGCGATGGGAACTGCGAAATAGAGGCTTAGAGCGCGATCTTGGCCGGTCTTATCTATCAGGGTACCGTCTACCGCTATTCCATCCCCCTTAGGATAGAGCGCCACGCTAAACACAACATGCAGGGCATTGACCACGCCCTCGAAGTTCACTCCGCCCGCCCGCCTCGGCGTAAAACGGCCTTCTAGGGGAATCAGAGGGCCGTCACGGCCCACGTCGCGCAGCAGAAACCCGCCCCTCACGGACTCGTTTACTTTCCTTCCTCTTATCCTCACCGCGGCCAAGGTGCCACGAGCATCAAAGGTCAACGAGAGAGAGCGATCCGCCGATGCCAACGTTTGCCAAGGCGCTATGGGCTGAGAGCGGGTGGGCACGTCCAGCAGCTGGCCATCAAAAACATGGGGGCCTTTCAGCAGGTAGAGGGAAACGTCATCAAACCAGACAGTGCCTTTATGATAGCGAAAAAGCGCATACAGGGTGAGACTTTTCACCGGCTTCTCTGGATAGATAACGACCTGCTCTCTCTCCCAACCGTGCGTTCCTGGCGAGAAGGCGGCAAACTGCCCCCACAGCGGGGTTCCATCGTCATACATCAGGTCTACATAGAGCGCGTAGGCGGCAGGGTTGTTGCCTGCAACCGAATCGGCGCGGCTCCAGCCCACCACAACAATGGGAGTTGGGCTTTGCTCGTTGAGCACGATCGTCTGCATGGCTCCATGAAGGCTGGTTGTATCGGTGCTATCACACCGTATGCTCTGTTCACCGCCATGCACAAACCGTCGGTCAATATCATAGCCCTGGCCGTAAGGCAACCATTCGGGTACCCCGCCCCCTTTACCATCCGGCCCGCTCCCTCCCTCGAAGCCCCCGTTTCGCACGAGATTGACCCCATAGCCCTGCCCTCTCGCATAAAGGGGGCAGAGCAAGCAGATGAGCAGAGCAAACGCCCAGAAACCGCGCAGGGCCATGGGTTTTTGCTGCATTTCCCAAGACGTTCGGGTTTGGTTAAGGCGCTCCATGCCTCTTCCCCCCGCAAAGGAGTTTGTTGTAGACGACCATGCGACAAGCCGCGGGCCTTTCTCTAGAGAATCAACCACCTACTCGAAGTTGCCGGCTTCCACAGCGCGTTTGGCCAGCACCTCGGTTAGCTGGGAGGCACGCCCGATGTAAGGGCCAAGGCGGAAACGCACCTCTGGATAGAGCTTTTGGGCTTCCTCGAATAGCGAGGGCAGATCGTCGGCCACATGCGTGCCCGTGTGCAGAAAATAGGGAACGCCTACGATCTCCGTGGCGCCCTGTTGCACACAAAGGGCGATGGCCTCTGGAATGGAGGGGCTATTGCACTCCAGGAAACCGACCTCCACAATCGGGAAGATACCGCGTCGTTTTACTTCATCAACCACGCGATACATCGCCTCGTTCGCAGCGGGGCGTGGGCTGCCGTGAACCAACACCAACAGCGCTTGCTTAGCCATTCTGTTTTCCTCCTGAGGTTGCGGGGCATTTTGTGGTTCCGTAGAGTGGGCAATCGGGTAAAGCACGGCAGAAGCGTGCGGCGCGCTCAAGGTCTTCACGCCACGCCTCAGGCCCTACGGCCGCGAGGGCGCTTGCGATGAGCGCATCGGCTAAGTTTTCATCATAGCCAATCGGCTCGGCCACACTAAACTCCAATTCGGGATAGCGTGCTTTTGCCTCCTCCAACGCTTTGGGGATGTCGGCTTTTACAAATTTTCCTGGAACCAAAAAATAGGGCAGCACCAAAATGCGACGCACTCCATCCTGCACTAACCGTGCCACGACATGCGCAAATAGCGGTTCACTGTAGTTCAAATAGCCTACTTCCACACGGGTGTCAGGCCACTTGGCACGCAGGCGTTCCGCATGGGCTTGCAAAGCCTCCCCGGCCCCACACAGGAGAGAGCCGTGGGCAAACAGCAGGATCGCGTCGGGCTTCATCTTCTTGGGGCTATGAGTTCCAAGTTCTTACCGCTCTCCTCCTCTACGGTCTCATGCAGGCTGTTGCCATGACTATCCATCGTCACCACCGCCAACAGGTCTTTCACACGCAGATGCCACATGGCCTCAGGTACCCCGAACTCCTCCAAAAAGTCTACCCCCTCTACATCCGTCACGCACTCGGCATAGAACTGCGCCGCCCCGCCAATAGCATTCAAATAGACGGCTCCATAGTCTTTCAGAGCCTGAAGGGTCTTTTCACCCATTCCGCCCTTGCCGATCACCGCTCTTATTCCGAAACGCCGGATGATATCGGCCTGATAAGGCTCCTCGCGCATGCTCGTCGTGGGGCCGGCTGCGGTGATTTTCCAGCGCCCCTGCGCATCTTTAATCGCCACCGGGCCGCAATGGTAGATTACCTGTCCGCGAAGGTCTACGGGGCTAGCGTGCTCCAAGAGATATTTATGAAGCGCATCGCGCCCGGTGTAGATCACGCCGGAAAGCAACACCACATCGCCCACCTTAAGCTTACGCACGTCCTCCTCGCTTAACGGGGTTGTGAGATGAATCTCTCGACCCGTAAGCGGTATGTTTTCCTGCTCGGCCAAGCGCTGGGGCCTTTCTTCACGGAACAGCCACCGGCGAATAGCCCCGGTCTGCGGGTCAAGACGCACCCCAAGGCGTCGAAAAGCCCAGCAATCGTAGGCCACAGAGACAAAGAAGGAGGCCGGCAGCCGATTCAGCGCCCCGATTTTGCACCCAAAGAGGGTTACCTTGCCTCCAAAGCCCATTGTGCCGATGCCCAAATCGTTGGCATGCGCCATCACGCGCTCTTCTAGCTCCGCCAAAACCGGGTTCGGGTTCACATCGTCTAGAGGGCGTAACAGCTGCTCTTTGGCATGACTATAGCCGCTGGTACGATCGCCCCCAATACATACCCCCAAGCAGCCCACGCTACACCCTTGTCCCTGAGCTTGCCAAATGGCATGAAGGATGCACTTGTAAACCCCCTCCAGGTTACGGTCAGCACGCCCTAAATGCTCTAGCTCACAGGGAAGAGAGTATTGGATATTTTTGTTTTCGCATCCGCCCCCCTTCAACAGAAGAAGCACCTCGATCTCGTCTTCCTCCCACTGCTCAAAATGGATGATGGGCGTTCCGGGGCCGATATTGTTACCAACGTTTTTGCCGGTTATGCTGTCCACGGAATTCGGCCTTAGTTTGCCCAGCCTGGTAGCCTCCGCAATGGCCTCATGAATGGCCCGCTTTATTGCAATCTGGTTCACTCCTACCGGAGTGTGGATGAAGAAGGTGGGCATGCCCGTATCCTGACAGATAGGCTGCTCTCGCTCGCAGGCCATATCAATGTTTAACCCGATGATCTGAAGCGCCTGCCCCGATCGGTTATGCTTATCCTCCATCTGTAGGACGCGCTTAAGGGCACGGCGCACATCGGCGGGCATGTTGGTGGCGGTCTGTGTGATCAGCTCCAGCAAACTCTGTTGCAACTGTTCCATGTTCAAACTCCCAGCCCTCCGCAACGTTGCAGAGAACGATTTTTTCACTACTCTTCATTATACCTACCCTCTCCGCAGATGGTTCAGGAACGAGGACGAAGCCATGCCTCCTCTTTCACTTAGAGCAAAGTGGGCTACTCAGCGGCCAAAACAGCTGTCTTCATCGTCTCTTTCTCGGGCCGCTGCATCGCCGTCGGTAAGACAAGCGGCCTTTCGAGCGAATCTATAACGCTTCCCGACGCCCACACGTAGAAGAAAGAGAAGGATTTTCTCTTTAGAAAAAAGAAGACTTTTACAGAACAAGATTCTCAGAGGAGCCTTTCCATGCCAAGTGCATCCTACAGCCCCGGGCTAGAGGGAATCGTTGCCGGGCTTACCGCCATCTCAAAAATAGATGCCGAACGGAATCGGCTGAGCTACCGCGGCTACGACATCCACGACCTCGTGGATCACTGCAGCTTTGACGAAGTCGCCTATCTCCTTATCTACGGCGATCTGCCCAACCAAAGCCAGCTAGACGCTTTCGTTAACACCGTCGGCGCCCATCGCGGGGTCCCTTCAGAAGTCCTCTCCTTGCTAAAAACCCTACCCTCCGATGCCTCCCAAATGGATCGCGTGAAGGCCGCCGTCGCCGCGCTCGCCCTCTTCGACCCACAGCGTGAAGAGAGAACTGCAGAGGCCTATCGTGCCGTGGCCGTTCGGCTCTACGCCCAACTGCCCACCATCATTGTCAACAGCTATCGCCTTAGCCAGGGACAAGAGCCGGCCGCCCCACGCGCCGACCTCAATCACAATGCCAACTTTTTCTGGATGCTTACCGGCCACGAACCTTCTGACCTCATCGGCCGCGCCTTCAATGTAAGCCAAATCCTCTATGCCGAGCACGGCTACAACGCCTCCACTTTCGCCGCTCGCGTTACCGTCTCCACCCTATCCGACATCTACTCCGGCGTGGTATCGGCCATCGGCACGCTGAAAGGGCCTCTGCACGGCGGAGCCAACGAGGCCAGCATGCAGATGCTCCTCGAAATCGGCTCTTCGGGGCGCGCGGCGGAGTGGGTGCGCGAGGCCCTTGCGCGTAAACAACGGATCATGGGGTTTGGACATCGCGAATATAAACATGGCGATGAGCGCGCCCGCATTGCAAAACAGTACGTCATCGAGCTGGCAAACAGCAAAGGGGCAACGCATTGGCTCGAAATGGCGGATATCATTGAGCGCGAGATGATGCAGGCCAAAGGGCTTTATCCCAACGTGGACTTCCCCATCGGCCTGCTCTACTACCTCATGGATATTCCCATCCCGCTCTACACCCCCATCTTCATGATGAGCCGTATCACCGGCTGGTGCGCCCACATCATCGAGCAACTGGAGAACAACCGCCTTATACGGCCTGAAAGTGAATACATCGGGCCGAGCGAGCGCCCTGTGCTTCCGCTATCGGAACGTCCCTAGGTGCGGAAATGGTAGACGAGTCGAAAACCACCGGTACGGCCGTGGTGCTAGGGGCGGGAACCATGGGCGGCGGCATCGCCGCCCAGCTCGCCAATGCCGGTTGGACGGTCTGGCTGCTCGATCTTCCCTCTCCCGAGCCACGCAATCGGTTGGCCGAAGAGCGCATACGTCGCCTTCAAAATGCTCGCCCTCCCTTGCTTGCCCTGCCGGAATATGCGGAGCGCGTCCACGCAGGCAACATAGAGGACGATATCCATCACCTAAAAGAGGCCGACTGGATCGTCGAAGCCGTCATCGAAGACCTGCAGACCAAACGCCGTGTGCTGGCTCTTGCCGATGAAAACGCCGGAGTACAAACGCTTATCACCAGCAATACTAGCGGCCTGAGCCTCCATGCTATGAGCGAAGGGAGAAGCGAATCGTTTCGCGCCCGATTCTTCGGTACCCACTTTCTCAACCCGCCTCGCTATCTCAAACTACTCGAAGTCATTCCCCTGCCCACAACCGACCCCAACCTCGTTGCCGGATTTACCCGATTTGCCGAGCAGACGCTCGGCCATCGTGTCGCTTTCGCCCGCGATACCCCTGGCTTCATATCCACGCGGCTCTGGATTGAGCATCTGCTCGAAACCATGCATCTTGCCGAAGAGTTTGGCCTATCGGTCGAGACGGTGGATAGCCTAACCGGCCCGCTCATCGGTCGCCCGCGCAGTGCCACGTTTCGCATGGCCGACATCGTTGGGTTAGACATCGTCGCCGCCGTGGCACAGCATCAGCACGAACTGCTTCCAAACGACCCCAAGCGTTCCCTCCTCACCCCACCAAAGGCGCTACGGTATCTGCTAGAACAGGGTCTGCTTGGGGAAAAACGGGGTAGTGGCTTCTATCGGCGCCAAAACGATCATATCGAGGTGTTCGACCCCCTCACACAAACCTATCGGCCCCGCCAAACCGAGCCGCAGCCCCTTGTTGCCCATCTTCAAACCCTGCCGTTGCCGGAACGCTTGACTCTCATCGGCCAAGCGACCTCAGACCCTTCTCCTGAAGCGCAGTTTCTGCACGCCCTTCTCTCCCGTTTCGTAGACTACGTGGCCTCTGTTGGGCCGGAGATCGCTGACGATATTCTCACCATAGACCGCGTTATGCAGTGGGGTTTTCAGTGGGAGCTTGGGCCTGGAGCCATGGCCGATCTGCTGCAACCGCAAACAGAGCGCCCTTACTATAGAACTATTGACCACCAGCGCACCTATCTCTCCTTCGCAGAAGGCAAATATCTCCCTATCCCGAAAGAGCCGGAGTATCTCTGTCTATCCGAACGAAAACAGGAAGGCGGAACGTTGCTTGCAGAGGCATCCGCTTCTCTCATTGCGCTGGACGACGATGTGGTCTGCCTCGAGTTTCACACCAAGATGAACACATTCGAGCCGGCCCTCGTGCGCTTTATCGAGCAGGTCTGTAACCTTATCGAGAAAGAGGGGTGGGCCTTGGTCATCGGCAATCAGGCGCCCCATTTTTCGGCGGGCTATAACCTGCGCCTTTTCCTAGAGGCCATCGAAGCCAAAAAGTGGCAAGCGCTCGACACCATGCTCAAAGAGCTGCAGTTTGTTTTTCTACGCCTGAAATATGCGTCGTTTCCCACGGTGGCCGCCCCGCACGGCTACACGCTCGGAGCCGGCTGCGAAGGCACCCTGCATTGCGCCCATGTGCAGGCCGCCCGCGAGCTGGCAATGGGTTTACCGGAGGTGCGCGTAGGGCTTATACCGGCAGGTGGCGGCACCAAAGAGATGCTGGCGCGTACGATGAGCCTGCCCGAAACAGCGGCCGATCCGCTAGCGGCGCTGGAGAATCTGTTCAAGCGCCTCACCATCCCCTCCATCTCGACCAGCGCCGATGAGGCAAGGAAAAACGGCTTTCTCCGCCCCACCGACGGTCTTACCCCAAACGCCGACCGTCTTCTCTATGAGGCGAAATGCCGTGCGAAGCGCCTTAGAGAGGAAAACTATCGCCCTCCCTCCCCTCACCCCATTCTCACCTTCGGGCGAGCGGCAAAAGAGCGCCTGCACCGCGCGCTTGAACAGTGGCTTGCCGAAGGCCTTATCACCGAGCACGATAGTTTCGTTGCCGCCCAACTTGCCCGAGTCCTCTACGGAGATGCCGAAACGCAACGCTCCTGCGCCGAGGAGGCCCTTCTGCAGATCGAACGCGAGGCGTTTATCGAGGCGGCTAAACACCCAAAGAGCCTTGAACGTATTCGGCATGTGCTGGCAACGGGCAAACACCTGCGAAATTAGGTACGAAGCCCGGAATTAAAACTGACCGCCGGCCTCTCTTTCCGTGCTCAGCCGCAGACCGTCAGCGGGCTGTAACTGAACCCAACCGAGGCGATTTAAGGTGCGGATGGTCGTGGCGACCTGCTCTTCAGAAAAGGCAGCGCGGTGTTGCCGCTCCATCGCTTCAAGCACGGCCTGTTCTGTGACTGATCCAAAAGCAGATGCGCTCTCCTGTTGCAACTCCCTCGTCACAAAATGGACGGCGGCCGCGGCCCTCACCTCCTGTATATCCATTTGCAAGAACAGATCGGCCACCTTTCGGATCAAAGCGTCCCACCTTTTCAGCTCGTTCTGATAAGTCACCCTCACGATAGAATAGGCGATTCCCGGACGGACAAGCCGACATGAGCCGTCCTTACTCTCTTCCAAAAGCCCATTGTTCACTAATCGCTGGATAATGTCCCTCAGCGCATCGGAGTAAGGCCCATAGTCGCCCCACCGAAACACAATGCCCGTAGGCAAACCCTCTGCCGTGGCAAAGTAGACCAGGGTTTGAAATGCGGTGCGGCCAATCTTCCACCGACATGGGGACTCAAGCACACGCTTAAGGGTCTCTGCAATCACAACCCAGGTGGATAAGGCTCCTGTTCTTGAGGCCATCTCTTCGATTTGCTGTCCGCCAAGCAGGGGAAGCGCCGCGTCGTCCTTAACGGCAGCAAACAGCCCACCAAGCTCCTCCCGGCCTTGAAGAAACGCCTCGTTTACCTGCTCGTCAGGAGCATCCAGAGGGCCGTAAAGCTCCACCTCTATCTCCAGTCGGCTAAGATAATGGTAGAAGACCGGGCCAACGAGCCTCCAATCTAGCCCCCCGTTGTTGCAACCCAAAGCGGGACATGCAAGAGACTGAATCCCCCACTCTTTGTAGTGCCGTTCGAGGTAGTCTAGCCCTGCCAAGATATCTAACAGGCGCGAAGCCTCACGCCAATGGCCTTTCGTAGGGAAATTGAGGATCCAGGGCGGCGTCATGGTCGGTCGTAGGGGCACGGCGCCGCCGTGCCCCTACTTCACCTCACCCGCTCTGCATCGGCGCACATAGTCTTCGTACATTTCTGGGAAGCGCTTTTTGAACTCGAGTACGATCCCCTTGCCCATCACCCCCCATGCAGTTCACCGTGTTGACCAGGGTTTGTGCCTTCGATTGGAACAGATCGCCCTTCCGCACCCGTATCATGTCTGTTTCCAGACAAAGAAAAGCTCTGGATCTATTTCAATAGAAAGTTGGGGTGCCATCGCCTGCAGCATGTCGCCCGCCGTTTGGCACGCGACGTAGGCACCAAGAATATAGCTCGCCGGCACGACATCGGGCACGAGTAGCTCTGCGTATTTGGCGAATTTATACTCTTTTGCCGCCTCTTTGTACAAAGGGTGATACCAAACGCGAGCGAAGATTTTCTTTGGATCGAGATGCACTAGCCCCTCTGGCGATGGATAAAAGTGAGCGCTAGCGCAAGCCGCATTTCTATCGGAGATGACGGCTCCTTTAATATCGAGCACACTCGGCGCGACGCGCAACACGCATAGCTTTTCATGCAAATGTTTTGTCATGCGTAGCCTGCAGAGCATCGGGTTTCGTGCACAAAAGTAGAGGTTTGCATAGTCATGAAGCAGGCGCCCATTCGGTGCCCGCTTCCGCTCTCTACGCCTATGCACATCCCTATCCGAAACGCTTACCGGGTGCAGGGTGCCGTCTCTTATGCCTTTTCTAACCCGATTGTACGATAGAATGCCGTACTTCAAGATGTCCGGAACGTTCTGGATGTGGGTTATGTAGTGAAGTTCCTTTAAATCGCTACGTTGCATATCAGCGCCTACGCAACTTTTTGGAATATATTACCTCTAACCTTCTTTTTTTTGAAGGCAAAAAAGGCTATCAACAAAATGCTTAGCACCTGCGCAAAAGCGGAAAAGAACTCTTCGTCCGTACATCCTCTCCTCTGAATCGGCGGCGATGACCGCAAAGGCTGCGGTTTTTGGATCTTGTGCAGAGGGGAAGACAGCTCCCGTGGGAAAGCTGAGGAATAGGTTTTACCGATGCTGCATTTTTATCACAAGCGGGCAGGATTCTTGACCTCGCCACGCGGATATATCTTGCAACGGAACAATACCCTTCGAGGAGAGCAACATGTCTCAACCGGTACGAATCGGTTTTGTAGGGGTGGGGAGTATGGGCCAGTGCGCCCATCTAAAGAACTACGCCACCTTGCCCGATTGTCAGGTAGTGGCCATCGCCGAGCTACGCCCTCAGCTGGGGCAAAAGGTAGCCCAGCGCTATGGGGTTCCTCATGTCTATCCCTCTGCGGAGGAGATGCTTGCCAAAGAGGCCCTCGACGGCCTGGTAGTATCCCAACCCTTCACACGTCATGGGCAGGTGGTCATTCCCCTCTATAGAGCCGGAATCCCCATCTTTACCGAAAAGCCGCTCGCCGGTTCACTGGCCGTAGGAGAGCAGATGATACGCGCTTTAAAGGAAAGCGGAACATGGCATATGGTGGGCTACAACAAGCGAAGCGACCCTGCCGTTATGTGGGCGAAAGCGGAGATCGAGCGGCTAAAACAGACCGGTGAGATCGGCAAACTGCGCTATGTGCGCATCACCATGCCGCCCGGCGATTGGGTTGCCGGAGGGTTTACCGACCTGATCACCACCGACGAACCGTATCCCAGCCTTCCTCACGACCCTCCACCCGCCGACCTCAGCGCAGAGGGCGCTCGCACCTATGTGGAGTTTGTGAACTACTACATTCATCAGGTCAACCTTCTGCGTTACCTCCTCGGCGAGCCTTACAAGCTTGTCTATGCGCATCCTTCCCGAACGCTTTTGGTGGCCGAAAGCGACAGCGGCGTTGCCGCGACCATCGAGATGCAGCCCTACACAACCACCCGTGCTTGGGAGGAGACCGCGCTGGTGGCCTTTGAGCGCGGCTACGTTCATATAGCCCTCCCGGCCCCTCTCGCCTCGAATCGGCCGGGGCACGTTGAGGTTTACTACGATCCAGGAGGTCAAACCGAGCCAAGACGTGTCAGTCCCACACTGCCTTGGGTTCACTCCATGCGCCAACAGGCCATCAACTTCGTGCGCGCTTTAAAGGGCGAGATTCGCCCACCTTGCGAGGCCGCCGAAGCGTTAGAGGACCTCAAGATTGCCCGTGACTATTTACGCCTCATCGGCTGCAACTAGGGCTTCGCCTTCTGCCTACCCTTCCCTTCAGAACTGGTGGGAATGGAAACTTAAGATTTCTCGCCTTCGGCTCGAAATGACAGTTGTTTATCTCGCCTTCGGCTCGAAATGACAGTCGTATCACTGGCTCGAAATGACAGTTGTTCATCTCGTCTTCGGATCGAAATGACAGGCGTATCACCGGCTCTTCAAGGCACACACCCTCGTCCTCAAGGCCGACGCCCCCCAGTGAGAACGAAATGAGAAGACCTCTCAGCTTCGCTTCGAGGTGACATGGGCGCCGATGCCTTCGCCCTATCAGGGAGAGGGGCACCTAGCGGTGAGCATCTCAGCGGCCCGTTTCATATCTTTACCCGTCTATCTCGCTGGCCGCTGCGTTGCTGTCTGCAAGACGGAAAGGAGGGGATAGGGGACGAGCAAAGTCGGCTTACTCCACGAATTGGCTCTAGAACCGCCCGCTCCATCGCCTTCATGCCCATTTCGCTATGTAGATAGGTCCGTCTGAAGGCAGGCGGCCAGCCCAGGCGTGACCGGAGTGAGAATGTAGCCACTTCGACTGTCGCCCACCACGCAGCAGCGCTCCCCCTCGCCGTAATGCCAATAGTAAGCCACTATGTAGGCACACAAAAGGGCGTCCAACAAATCTTCGTAGCGTTTTAGGTCGCGCCCGCGCCTTTCCTGCAAATCGGAAAGCCAGGATGGCGGCAGAAGAGAGGGTTGCGCCATTTTCAGCGATTCCAGCAGCGTTGCATAGCGTGCATACTCCGCCCAACGGCTTCGCAGCGAGCGGCCTGGTTTGGCCTTATACTTCAGTGAGCGCTTGAGATGAAAAAGGGCGCACTGCGCGCTACGCGGAAACACCTCCAAACAACGTCGAACGGTGCTATCGTGCGGTGAGAACCGATAGTCGGGCGTCGTGCCGAGCGACGCATTCAGCATCAGCAACAGCTCCTCGCCGCGCAAGTATCCGCCACAGATACGCCGATTGGCCGGAAGAGGGCCGGCCTCATAACGACCAAAACAGCGCCGCAATTTGGTTTCACAAGGGCGTTCACCTCGCTCATTGGGGACGATGAGCGGGGCATCCATCCCGATAAGCAGCCCACCGCCCCTATCGGCAGCGTGGACAAAGGCGACGATCTCTTCGTTCGAGCCGAGAGCCTCGTGCCATTGGAGCGTTTGCAAAGTTTCATATGGCGCATCGCCAGCTTCCAACACAACGGCAGCGCTGGTATTGCGCTCTCCCCATGCCAGGTCAATCCCTACAAACCGCATGGTGGCTCACAAAAAAAAAGCCCGATGCCGAAAGGCATCGGGAAAGAAAGGAGGTCGCAACCCGCAGAACTTCTGCAGGGATCGCGATCGAACTGCTCGTACCTTATTATACCCGATGTTCATGCCAAAAAGTTCCCACTTTGATCTTTTTTTGCAAAGTTAGCCACGAATCGCTTGTTTTTGCCAACTGTGTCTTAGTGTGTACTATTTTGTTTCAGCTAGTGCTTCGGGGAGCGCCTCTAAGAACCGCGCATTCTGAGCAGGCGTTCCAATGGAGACGCGCAAATGGGTTTGGCTCTTGAAATCGGGGCTGAAGCGAACGATGACTCCCCGTCTTAGCAAAGCATCGGCCACAGCACGTCCATCGCGCCCCACATTTACGAAAATAAAGTTGCCGTAGGTAGGGGTATAGTCAAGGCCGAGACGCTCAAACGCAGCGTAGAGCGTCCGTTTGCCCTCTTCGTTCACGGCCACAGTTTGGGCTACAAAGGCCTCATCCTCCAAAGCGGCGGCGGCTGCCGCTTGGGCCAGCAGGTTCACATTGAACGGCTCTCGCGTGCGATCGAGCCAGCCGGCGATCTCTGGGCGCATGATCCCGTAACCGATGCGCAGACCGGCCAAACCATAGGCCTTGCTGAAAGTACGCAACAGCACCACATTCCGCTCGTCACGCACAAAATCTATACACTCCGGATACTCCGGCAAGCCGGTGGCATACTCGTAGTAGGCCTCATCTATCACCAAAATGGCCTGTTCAGGCAGACGATCTAAAAGCCTTTCGATTCCAGCTCGGCTTAAGATCGTTCCCGTTGGGTTGTTTGGATTGGCGATAAACACCAGGCGTGTGCGGGAAGTTATAGAGTTCAGAAGAGCCTCGAGGTCGTACCCCCAATCCGGGGTAAGAGGCACTTTATGGCAGAGCGCATTGTTGAGCAAGGCCGCCGCTTCGTAACGAACAAAAGAGGGATCGGCCTGGATTACCTCATCGCCAGGCTCTAAAAAGGTGACCCCTAAAAGATGGATGATGTCGTCGGAGCCGTTGCCAAAAACGAGCGATTCGGGGGCTATATCCAGCTTTTTGGCAAGGGCAAGGCGCAGGGTACGGGAAGAGATGTCGGGGTAGAGATGCAGCTTCGGCGCCATCTGGGCGATAGCCTCGAGCGCTTTTGGCGAAGGCCCTAAGGGGTTTTCGTTGCTGGCAAGTTTAACAACCTCTTGGATGCCGAGTTCTCTCTGCACCTCCTCGATAGGCTTCCCCGGCACGTAGGGCACGAGGTGGGCAATATTTTCGGCTACCTTTAGCGGGTGTGTCATTACAGAACGCGAATCGGACACAGTGGGTTTCCTTAAAACGTTGACTAGACGCAAAGATTATACCCGCACTTTCAACGCTGTCCTCGCTGCCGTGTTGGTGTGATAGAGGTCAATAGAACGCAAAATCCTCATAGAAAATCTACCGGTTTTTGCCTATGGAGGCCGCTTTCTCGCAAAACTGCGCGTGCCGGGCGGTGTATTTTTGATGGATAATATGAGAAAAGGAACAAAAAAGGATTTATCGTGATGTTGTTGTCAGAAGTCAAAACGATTTGGGCGCCATGCCCTTTTTGTGGAGGTGAATGCAGGCCGGAGGAGGTTACCTTGCCGTTATGCCGTGAGAAGAACACCTATGTCATCGTTCAGGAGATACCGGCAGAGGTTTGCCAAGAGTGTGGTGAAATTCTGTTTTCGGTATCAACGGCGGCAGCCCTTTTAGGGCTGCTGAACGGTAAGAACCTGCCGATCGGCACGAATCAGGTTCCCGTTTACCGCTTCGGTAGTCATGCGACCACCTCAGAATAGGCAAGCGAGCCGAGCGTAAAGCGGGAGGGTAGGGGTCGAGAACCTCACGGTTCTAGAGGCAGTTTGTAGAGCAAGCTGACTTTGCCCGTCCCCTATCCCGGCCTTTCCCCCGATTCAGGAGAAAGTAGGCTAGTGTGTTTAGTTCTCAAAGGAAAGCCTATCGAAGCAAACCGACAGGAAGCTTACCGGTCTTCTCCGTCCCTGATAGGAGGAGGGGAGGGGGGGTGAGAGCTTAAGAAGAGAAGGGGCAAGCAAGTTTCTGTTCAAAGGAAAACCGATCGCTTTCCCTGCATCTCATGTCATGGTGCCCGCTTTAGGGGAAAAATAGGGTAATGTAGAGAACAAGTAACTTTACCTGTGCGTCGGTTGTCAAAAGGAGTAGAGATGGAAAGCGAATCGGAAGAGACCCCTCAGGACGAACCTACGCCGGCTATAGAGCCGCAGCCGTTGGAGCCGTGGTTCATCGAGTTATTGGCCTGCCCGGCCTGCCCGCAACGCTGGCCGCTGCACCTAAACGAGTCGAAAACGGCGCTGCACTGTTGGTGTGGCCGTTATGCCTACCCCATCAGCCCGGAGGGCATTCCCGTGCTGCTCGTAGAAGAGGCTGTCCTGCTCGATGAAAAAGCCGACCCGGCAACCGTTGCCCCTCCGAAGGAAGGAGCTTAGCCGATGCCATCGCTACGGGTGTTGGTACTCCAGGGGCCTAATCTCAACCTTATTGGCTCTCGTGAGCCGGATTTCTACGGGCGTGAGACGTTTGATGAGATCAATCGCAAAATAAAAGCGAAGGCCCAGGAGCTTGGCGTCGAGGTAAAAATTCTTCAATCGAACCACGAGGGCGACCTTGTAGACGCCATTCAGGAGGCACGTGAAACGGCGGATGGCATTATCATTAATGCGGGCGCGCTAACGCATTACAGCTACGCCGTACGCGATGCCCTCACGGCCGTGCGTCTGCCCACGGTGGAGGTGCACCTCTCCAATATTCATGCGCGCGAAGAGTTTCGGCATCGTTCCGTTATTGCCCCTGTCGTCATGGGGCAGATCGTGGGGCTAGGCTCACTTGGCTATCTGCTGGCACTAGAGGCCATCTGTCAGATCATCGAGCAAAGCCATCGTTAACAAGTGGCGCTTCTGGTAAATTGGCGACCTATGCGTTGGCAAAAACTCTTTCGGTTCTGTCTTCTTGCGTTGGGGGTGCTGCTCTGCGCCGGCAGGTGGGCGCCTATGGGAGAGCCTCCCTCGGAGAAGCAGGAGGAAAAAGCCGGCGCCGTTTGGGCCACCAAGCCGATCACCGTTCCCTCTAATGTGCGCTTTCCGCTGCAGTTGCCTTGCCATAAGTGGTATGGCCTGTTGGTGATACAGGCCGAATTTCCGGGGCATCAGCTGCTTAACTGCGGCCTCGATACCGCCATGAACGCTTGTGCCGTGCCCCCTCTCACCGTGTTGCGGCTAAAGCTGCCCAAGCCCACCGGCGAGGTTCATTTGCAAAGGCTCTGGCAGGAGCTAGATGCTCCTACCACCGAGATTCCCTCCTTGAGCCTTGGCACCTTACCGATAGCTCCGTTACAGGTGGCGCAGCTTGACGTGCTGCAAATGCTATCGCCGGAAATCGCCATCAGCTCTGCCGATGCGCCGGTTTGCTGGCTCGGTGGGCCTTTTCTTTCGGCTTTTCAGGTGACCATCAACGCAGAACAGGAGTTCCTAAAGTTGGAGCCGCCGAACGCTCCTTTGCCTAGAGGACGCGGGGCCGTGGTGGTGCCGATGAAGTTGCGGAACGGCTGTCCCGAAGTGATGGTAAGTCTGCCCAAATCCCCTCCGTTTCCCGCACTTGTAGATCTCACGGCGCCCATCTCCATTATCCCCACCAAAGTGGCCGAAACGCTAAAACTCCAACCATTAGAAAGCCTCTTGTGCATGGGAACCGATGGCAAGCCCTATCGGCTTACCCGTGCCATAGCGCCGCGCCTTGCTGTGGGCAAGGCGGGTGTGGATAAGCTCGATGTCTCCTTTCTACAACCACCCTTGCCCGTGCCCGGCCAAACAAAACCAGAAAATGTGAACTCTCCTTTGGAATCGGAGGCCGTTTTAGGGAGGAACTTTCTAGACCGCTATCAGCTGACCCTCAACTATGCACGCAGACAGATAGAGCTGATCCCCCTTCCCCACGAACAAGCAAAGTAGCCACCAAAATCGTTTCTCTTCACGAACGGCAATGTAATGTTCAGAAAAAAGGTCTACCCAAACACCGGTAACAACCGGATAAAAAATACGTAGTAGCAAAATAGAAATCATCGGTTAGGAAAGACACGAGCAAGCTGTTTCGTGTCGGCGGCCCTTGCCTAAACCATGCCTAAACCATAACGCTATCGGTAAGGCAAGAAAGGAGAAAAAACATGTCTGGCTCTAAACAACGAGGCTTTCGTGTTCTGTGGCCGGCCGTTGTCTCTTTGGCACTTCTGCTCGTCGTGCGGTCGGCATTAGCACAAAGTCGTTCACGCGCTCCTGCCCGCAGCACCTCAACGGCGTCCACCACCCTCCCCGCTTTCCGCAGGGCTTCACGCCTTCCACAAAACTATTACGAAGACGCCAGCACCTCCTATCCATCCTCTTGGCAGGCGCGACCGCTTATTTTCCATACACCCTCCCGCGACGTCTCTAGCACAACCTCCGCACCATCAAGCGCTTACGACCGCTTCCAGCACACCACCGAAGGCTACCTCTATCGCATCGCCCAGCAACGGGGTACGATCATCTACGTATATACTTGGCCACTAGAATGGGACTACTATGACTGTTGCTTTCCCTATTTCTTCTACACTCCGTGGCCTTCCGAGCCGCATCGTTGCTACCCACCTGTCTACGAGCCGGAAGATAGCGCGCCCATTCCGAGCGTGCATGGCGGTGGAGTTTGGTATCCACCCTATGGCGTCTACGTGCCCCAACCCCCACAGCGCGGCGTTCCCACCGAAGGCTCCTTGCCCGGTGATGCCGTAAATGCCTACTATTTGGGGCGCGGAGAAACCGCCTATTCGGTGGACGACCCCAAACTCGATCCGGCCCTTCGCGCAGCCATCGGCGACATTACAGCCGCCTTCCAGCACAACGATTTCGACGCTCTGGCAAAGCATCTTCCCTCCAACGGCACGATAGCCATCTATTTGCATGGGCAGTACAGCTACTCCCTCCCCGCCGATCAGTATCTGCAGCGGACGCGCCAGGCGCTTACGGCCTCGCCGGCGCTCAGTTTCGGGCTGCATCGCGTGTATCAGGTAGACCCAAATACCTACCGCGTTATGGGCATTCATGTCTTCAAAGACCCTCAGGGCAACGAGCGTGTGGTGTCTCTAGGGTTCGTGCTACAGAGGCAAGGAGCGGACTACGTTGTGATGCAAATAGATGTGGATTCTCCACATTCTTAGAACAAGCCGGTGTAGGTTATTGCCTGCAATTTGGGTAAACTACCATCAGTTGAACAGCAATTTTAGGAAACGCTTTTAGTTTCTTTCCGTATTCCTAACAAAACGGTGCGGAAAGGAGAAGAGGGATATGCCGCTTACGGAGAAGCAGAAAAAACTGATAGACGAGCGCATTCGGCGTGAAGGACTGAACGAGTTCGGGGACCCTAAGGGAACCGTTTACGCCGGAGGCACACCGCTGTTTGATATGCGGACCGGCCGCATGATAGATCGGTATGAGTATATTCTCAGCCGTCATCGCGACTGGCTGCCTCAGATAGAGAAAGAGGATTAAGATGAACGAACGCAAGGCCCCATGGCCGTGGATCGCTTTCCTACTCTTAGCGCTCTCTGCCTGGCCAATGCTTCGCGATTGGCAAAGGGAGGCACGCTCCGCACATGCCCCCTCAACACCTCTCGTGGCAAACGCCGGCGCCTTCATCTCTCCTAACCAGATAGAGGTGCAACTGCGCCCCGGTGCCGACGATTCGACCCTTGAGGCGCTAAGCCGAGAAATAGGTGCGCCTTTACAGTGGGATAGCCCGCTGCATGCGGAAACAGAGATCGCCGTAGCCACTTTGCCTCCC
>NZ_DATGKU010000191.1:0-1796 GCF_035294505.1 Chthonomonas sp.
GCGCGTTCAGCTTTCCCCAGAAGGAGAACGTCTGCGAGCCGCACGCTGGGAGAGCGTGGGAGAGCCATAAGCTCATCAAGGGAGAATGGTCGCGATGGCAAAAAAGACACCCAAAAGGGGATCCAGGCCTCGGTGTGGTCTGTGTGGGAAAACCGGCAAATTAACCAAAACGCCGTGTTGTGACCACTGGATCTGCGATGATAGCGACACCTATGTGCTGTTTTCTTACGCCCGCAATAGCTGTTGGCGCAATCACGACCGCTACACCATCTGTGCTTATCACTATCATGAGGGTCATACGGGGAGCTGGCAAACCTGCCAGAGGTGCCGGGAAAGCTTCGACACCGAGGACTATGTGGATATGGCTACCAACGAGTACAATTTCGAGAAGCTGCCCAACCCTCCGAGCTATGAGCCGACGAAATGTGCGGAATGTGGGCAGGTGATTATTCGTGCTCATGGCGGCTACAGCATTGTGCCCAACAAAGGCTATGTCTGCGGAACCTGTTCTTTGAAGGGACTGCTCTAACCCCCTTCCTTCTCTTAGCGGGGTATGACTGGACCAGATGAGGTCCCTTCCGCACGGTGGCCTCGACGAGGCAACGGTCAAGCCCAACGCTATTCGTGGCGGGCTGGTGGTGAGCTACGCCCACCATCAAAGCGGGTGGAGCCAGGCGCTGCCCACCCCTCCAGCCGTCCTCCCTACCTGATCTTTGAAAAGAGAGAAGGGGTACGTATGATCTGCTGCGTTGAAGTGTAAGGCACCATCAGCCAAAGAAAGGAACAATCATGCTCCAGCCCGATCCCCAGGTGGATAGCGCATTGCAGATCGCCCTGGAGAGGATGCAGGAAGTCCTCACCACGATGCGCGCCGGAGATAGGCACTCCGCAAAGACGCGAGCCTGCTTGAGCGACCTGTTGCAGCAGTTCGCCACGTCCTCGCAGATGACGCCTGCACAACGGGTTCAGTTACAGCGCCTGTTGACGCTTGTGGAGACCGTTTCCCCTGTTGGGACTCCCAGGCGCAAGCGGGAAGTAGCTCCACTGGCCCCTGCTGGCGGTGAGCCAGAGGTCGAGAGAGCCATAGCCCATGCCTTGCTCAACGTCCGTGACATTAATATGATCTGTCAGGAGTATGGAGATGTCTATGCCCTCGTTGAGGGCGAGAAGCGCCGGCGCAAGATCAACCGGGCGCGCAGACGGCAAGGTGTGTTAGAAATCCGAACGGCTGCCCGTGATGAATGGAGGGGGCCGGTCTCCTGGATTGAATGGGTGAACGGTCTGGGGGAACCAGTACGTTACCTGGCAACAGCGATCCGATAACAAGCAGCAGGCCCGCCGAATAACCGATGAGGCCGACTCCAGATGAACAGGAGAAGGCATGCCAGATTGGGGCGCAGGTCGTTCCTAACCGTGGGACAGAGAAGCGTAATTTCGCGAGAGATGGAGGTAGCCGATGTCAGCACTTGTGAGGGAAGAGAACGATGACCAATGAGCAGACGAAGACCCAGGAACTGTTAGCGATCCTCCAAACGCGACCGTGGACCAAAGCCGAGCGCGCCCTGGTGCGGCAGCAAATTCGTCGCTATTACGAGCGAAAACTGGCGGATTTGCAACGCGCGCTCTTTGAGGCCATTGGACTCAATGCCCCTACCAAGCTCACCCCTTTCGAGGTAGATGAGTATATTCATCGCTATCATAAGCAATCGCAAGAACTGTATGTGTACATGAACTATCGTTCTTCTTCCAATGAATGGACGCGTCCGCAGTGCCCAACTCTCTGGCGATTTGCGCGA
>NZ_DATGKU010000193.1:0-4137 GCF_035294505.1 Chthonomonas sp.
GGTGGGGCAGTTATCTACGATGTCGCCTCGAACGTTATTAGGGGCGCAGAGCGCGAAGGCGGCGAGACTAAGCACTGCCGACTGGGCTGCGGTGAGCAGGGTAGCCTACATCCGTTTCATGGTTCACCTCCTGGTTTACCACCCTATAGGGCAATAAACTACATTATAAACGTTTGACAGGGACGTTTTTGGACAGCGTTTGTAATGCCCCCTCCTTCCTCTCTAAACTACCCTGTATACCAGATGTTGCGAAAACGAACCGGGCAGCCATGATCGGCCAATGCGATGTTCATCGCATCAAAGCCGTTCCCAAGTTCATCGTGTTGAGGGGAATACGGCATCGGGGCTTCTGGAGTGGGGCTTTGCAGAGCCACATGATCAAGCACCCGAATGCCGTTAAGGTAGACCGTGATGATCGGTTTCTGCACCATTTGGCCGTGATGGTAGAGCGCAGCACGGAAATAGATGTCGAGGGCCTGCCACTTGCCGGCGGGTAAGGCCGCATTGACCAACGGCGCCTGTGTTTTATAGAGGGCACCGCAGCTCTGGGTGGTGAGAGGTTGTCCGTACGAGTCGGCTATGCATATCTCGTAGACACCGTGGAGCAGCACACCGCTGCGGTAGGGTGTGCTTCTTTTGGGATGCGGCGGGATCAAGAACTCCAGATGAATATGGCCATGGGGAAAGCTCCACACATCCCAAATGTCGCCGGTTCCGGGCTTAATCGTGAGCACACCGTTTGCGAAGCCCCATGGGAAGGTGTTTTTGGGGGCGGGTGCACCGCGAAGAGCCATGGGTGTTCCCGTTATGGGCTGCCAAAGCCTAGGGGGCTGGTTTCCTAACAGGATAGCTGCGCCTCTAGGAGGGGGCACAGGCTTTACGAGCGCGTGAGGCGTGGGAGGCTTTGCCTGGCAGAGTACCGCTGCGACCAGCAAAGCAAGGCTACTGTAGAGAAACGGATAGAAGGTTGTTGCTTTTTTCATTGTGAACGCTCCCTGTTCTGTGATGTGATAAAATCGCTTAAGAAGCACTGTCTTTCTCCAGACTGGCAGTCGTATTCCCCTCGCCCAGAGAGTGGCTGGACTCCTCTTGAAGCGGAGATGTTCCTTCTATGTTGTCGCAGGCTTCTTGATAGCGTGCCCGAATGTGTTGACATGCTCTTTGATAGCGCTTCACCACCGTGGGATATCGGAGTTCAAGCATATCAGCAATAGTTTTGAGGTCGTTGCCGGACAGGACGAGGAGGAGAATTTGACACTCTTCTTGAGAGAGCGATTGGGCGAGTTGAAGGATACAGACCGACTTTTCCTTGTAGTCAAAGTCTTTCTCACAGGCGATATCTCTATCGAGAATGTAAGCTAGCTGTACTTGCATGCTATTTTGGCGTTTCTTTGCACGCTGTTTGTCAATGAGATAGTTTTTGCCCGTTGCCACCAGCCAGGCGACAAGTTCGTTATCGGGTAAATTCTGCTTATGATGCTCAAAACAGCGTGTCCAGGCTTCCTGAACGGCTTCCAGAAGTTCCTCTTGGTTTGGCGCATAGGCCTGTAGTTTGCGACAGACCTCTTGATAAAGCTTAGGAATATCTCGTTCACCATCGTTGCTCATGGTTGTTTTGATCCTTGTTAATTGCAACATATGCAATTTTCAGCTTCATCCCTAAGTTTTCGCGATAACGAGTAAGCTCCCTTTGGAAACCAGCCATTTGAGTTGATGGCACGCTAATAGCAACCTCTTCAGGCCACCATCGGATAAGATGCCTGACAAACTCTCGCCCGGCCACCTGGGAGCCAACAAGCGTCTGCGGATCGGTCTGTCGTTCTGGGTTCAGTTCTGGACTGTTTATAATGCCAAGCATCTTCAAGATCCTTTTGTCATATTGTAATAGACTGTAGCTAGGGACTGGCTTTAGCTTGAGCCGAGGATGCCCGGGACTCCTCCAGCCCTAGCCTGTTTAGAAGAAGTGGTGGTATCCATGCAATAAGCAGGCCGAACACAACGGCCTCCAGAAGGTACTTGCCGATGTATAGCGTCAGCAGGTTGCGAATGGCTTGTTCTAAGTGCTGGGTAAGATAAGGATCGTCATGAGCCGACATATTGAGGCTGCCTATGTAATCTAGAACCGCTAAACTATATTGATATGCAAAGAAGGCAACACACGCTGCCAAAAAAGCCTCCTTCTTGCGTCGCCAGCGCCACACCACGTAGCCCCCTACAAGAACGCTGAGAAAAACGTCCCTAGGGACAATGTCGCTTGTGAATATAAAATATTTAAACCATGTCCCAAGTTGAGATTTGAGCGAGGGGGTGCCCTCTAGGCCCAACTCCAAAGTAAGAAAACTGGCAAGAAACTCGCACAGAAACCAGCCACATCCCCCCAACACACCGCCCAGCAAAAGGCGGATGCAGGCCTGTTTAACGGCATTTGCACTTGGAGGCTTCATCTTGGCTCTCCTGAATGGGGAAGCGGTGGGGCTTCCTTCCAGAGGGCGTAGATCGCTAAACCGGTAAGACCACTAGCCGAAAACATGTAGATGAACTCCACGCCAAGATAGCGGATAGCTTCAGACCGGCTGTTAGGAAGGTCATAACCGTGGCTCATGAGATAGATGCTGATGCTGTTTAAGAAAAGAGATGGCACCAGGGCTGTTAGCAAGAGGAGGGAAGAGGGGCGAAATCGAGGAAAAAGTTGACGCAGCAGTTCAAAAAGCAAGCCGACTACCGCCCCGCGTTGTGCCGCAGGCGCAAATGCCCAATGGCTGTAGAAACCGAGGCCGAAGGCCACATCGGTAACAACCAGAAAGACAAGAGCGCCGATCAAAGCGGCACATAGAAGCAGTCCTACATGCCACAGCAGGCGCCTCAACCCCTCCGGTGAAAGGAACGACTGCATCGGCTTATCCTTTGACAGGGCTATCCGGCACGGGTTGCCCCGGATTGTAGACCATGGCATACCAGGGCCAAAATCCGTCACCCGGAAACTTTATCTGCAGCACCCGCACCGAGCCGTCGAGGTTCAGCCGAAGCGTGGTGCCCTCCTTTTGGTAAACGTTAGGTGGGCAATTTGGAACTTCAGGTGCCCACTTGCACACTTCTGGATGATTCGGAATGGGGTAGCCATGATTAAAGTCGAGAATAACCCCTACCGAAGAGGGTGACATAGCCTTCAAAGCCTTCCAATAGGTTTCGCTCAGGTCTCCCGCATCGCATTTATAGGAAGGACAGGGTACAAAGTAGTTATAGGAGGTGGGATGCGGATAGGAGAAATGGGGGGTGGAAAGAACGTCAAAGCTCCAATAGCCGTAGTTGCCGGTAGTGTCGTCGGGGCAGAGCAGCAGTTTTGGAGCGGAGATGTAGGTGGGCACAAGCCTGCCTAGCAGCGAGGGACGCTGGCCATCGTAATCCTGTTGATAGAGATGGAAGGCGATACCGATCTGGTGAAGATTGGAGATGCACACGGTTTGTCTTCCCTTCTGTCTGGCGGAGGAGAGGACGGGGAAGAGGAGGGCAGCCAGCAGGGCGATGATGGCTATCACCACAAGCAGCTCGATGAGGGTGAAGCCTAGATAGGAACCGCTTCGTTTTTGCATCTTTAGACCTCCATAATAAGATTAGAGAAAGGGCATAGATCATCCTTAATTTAACAGGCTCTTTTTCGTTTTCAATTATAGCTTGCTTTTCTTTATATTTGCAAGTGTGGCAGCCCTAGAAGGCAACGGTTTTGCAATAGCTCTCTAGGGCTACCTCAAGGCATGGCTTAGCTGGACATGGAGGACTGACAGATGAAGGGGCACTTTACCGGCCCGGTTTGAGTGTAGCAGCAGCCTTCTTGTGCGGGATCAAGGCACTTGGTGCACACGACGGTGCCAGGCCCGTTGAGGTTTTTGCACATGTATTCCGTGTAGGCCATCGTATATTGCCACAAGATGCCCGGCCCTTGGCAGTTCATACTCTGCGCAACGCAGAAGGTCGCGGTTGGGCAGGTATGAAAGGCCGTGCAGCTATAGCCCGTGGTGGGGCAGTTATCTACGATGTCGCCTCGAACGTTATTAGGGGCGCAGAGCGCGAAGGCGGCGAGACTAAGCACTGCCGACTGGGCTGCGGTGAGCAGGGTAGCCTACATCCGTTTCATGGTTC
>NZ_DATGKU010000194.1:0-10342 GCF_035294505.1 Chthonomonas sp.
TGGAGGAGGATGGTGCGGCCTGATGGAGCGGCGAGTAGAGCGATTCGTAGGTGAGCATGTTCGTCGCCACCTAAAACACGTTGCGGCAAACATGCGTGAGATTTTTCGCCAATGGCCGGTGTCGCAGATTCTCGTTGGGGGTGACTCGAAGCTTTTTGACGACTTTCGCCACTGCTTGCCTAACGAGCTGCGGGCTTTATGGGTGCGCGACCTCGATCTCCCTGCCGATGCTCCTTTCGAGCAGCTACGGGATGTCGTTTTGAGCGTAGAAGGGGAGTTGCGGCAGGCTTACGAACGGAAACTGCTAGAGACCCTTTACGAAGAGTGGCAGGCCGATGGCTACGCGGTGGTCGGGGTCGAAGGCACGTTGCGCTCGCTCTATTTTGGCGAGGTAGAGACCCTGGTGCTCGACGCAGATGTTCAGCGCAAAGGCTACCGATGTGGCTATTGCGGCGGGTTGTGGACGGCGCCGGGACAATGTGTGTTTTGTGGCCACACCATGAGTGAAGAGGGGCTCGATCTTGAAGACGAATTGGTGGAGGAAACGCTTGTACACGCCGGGCGCGTAGAGGTAGTATCTAAACAAGAACCTTTCGCGCGGGATGGTGGGGTAGGAGCTTTTCTCCGGTTTCGACTAGAGCCGAGCGCCGCCGAGCTGTCGCAAAGCGCTTAGCTCTGGTGGTTTCTCACCACCCAACTACCTAGCGCGGAAAGTCCATCTCATTGATGAGGAAGTTCCATGCTCCCATTACATGATAACGCCCCCATCCGCCGTTTTCCTGCGGCGGTATGGGCGCTCATTTTCATCAATTTCGCCATCTTTCTGCACGAACTGCAGCTTTCGCCCGACCAGCTCCAGCTATTTGTCTATCGGTACGGGTTGATTCCGGCCGAGGTGATGCAGCCCGGTGGGCTGATACGTTACTGGCCCACCTTTATTACCTGCATGTTTCTGCACGGGGGGTGGCTGCATATTCTGGGCAACATGTGGTTCCTATGGATATTTGGCGATAATGTGGAAGACCGCCTCGGCACCATCCCGTTTCTGGTGTTCTATTTTTGTGGGGGCATCGCCGCCGGCATTCTGCAGGTTGTTGCATCGGCCTCTTCTCAGATACCGACCATAGGGGCGAGCGGGGCTATCGCGGCGGTAATGGCGGCCTATCTGGTGTTCTATCCCAAGGCGCGTGTTTTAACGCTCATTCCGATCTTCATCTTCCCGTGGTTCATCGAGTTGCCGGCTATAATCTGGATCGGCTTCTGGTTTTTAGAACAGTATCTCAACGGTGTAGCCGCACTCACCACAACGCTCTACAACATGGGAGGGGTGGCTTATTGGGGCCATGTGGGAGGCTTTGTTTTCGGCCTGATTGCTGCCCTCCCGTGGCTGGCAAGCCCACAACCACCCCCTCGCTACCGATATCGGGGCGGCTATCCCTACTAGCCCGATGTGCATCTATTTTTCACGAAAGGAGTGAAACGCGTGGACCCTATCTTTCAGCTCTTCTGGCTCTTTCTGATTATCTCGTCGGTGGCGCCGCTGTTTCAACAGCAGATGCTAACCTACGAGCGAATGAAGCGCCTGATGCTGTTTGGTAAAAAGCGTAACTCGCAGGTCATAACCCTGATCCATCGGCAGGAGACGATGAGCTTTTTAGGGTTTCCTCTCCTGCGTTTTATTGATATTGAAGATTCGGAGCGCGTTCTTCGCGCCATCCGACTTACACCGCCTGATATGGCCATTGACCTCATCCTGCACACTCCGGGAGGGCTTGTCCTCGCTGCCGGTCAGATCGCCCACGCGCTGGCGCAGCATCCGGGAAAAGTCACCGTGTTTGTGCCGCACTACGCGATGTCGGGGGGAACGCTTATTGCTCTTGCCGCCGATGAGGTGATTATGGACGAAAACGCCGTGCTTGGCCCGGTGGACCCTCAACTTGGAGAGTATCCGGCAGCCTCCATTTTAGCGGCTTTGCGCACCCCGAACCCCAACCGTGACGATCGCACGCTTATCTTGGCCGACATCGCCGAGAAGGCGATCAGACAGGTGGAGGAGACGGTCTACCGTCTCGTAAGCCCTCGGTTGGGAGAGGAGCGTGGTCGCACATTGGCACGCACACTCAGCGAGGGGCGCTGGACGCACGACTACCCGATCACCGTAGCAGAGGCACAAGAGATGGGTCTTCCGGTAAGAACCGGTATTCCAGAAGAGATTTACGAGCTGATGGCGCTCTACCCGCAGGCCCATCAGCGACGTCCGTCGGTGGAGTATGTTCCTGTGCCCTTCCATCCGGGCGGGCAAGACCACGGGCCGGCGCGTACCAATCGAAAGAGCTAGATGGTCGCGTGGCCTACAATCCCTTAAGGCAGAAGATAAATTCAGAAAAACCGAGAGTAAACTACTGTCTTGCCTCTCCTAAGGGGCGAGGTGGGAACTCGTGGGCTGTAGGCAGAGAGTCGCCATCCGCCAGGATCGCTCACTGCTAGGTACCTTCTCCCTAAGTAGGGAGGAGGTTACGCGCAAGCCCACTGCCTTTAGGAGGGGTATCTGACTTTTCACCGAGATGCGCGATCCTATCTGTGGACTGCAGATCGGTTACGGGCAAGAGAGCGCAACAAGAGGAGGCCCTGGAGGGGTAGAATCTAGGTAAGATGACCATGCGAGTTTGGATGATCGGCCTGGGCGTCCTGTTCATTATAGGGCTGCTACTTGTAGTCCTTCGCAGCCTGTTGCGCCTTCAGCGTCGTATAGAACGCTTTCTGCTTACCGAACGCGATGATTTGGCACGGCGCGATCCCTACCAAGCCCTCTTGGAAGAGACGGCAGCAAAAGAGGGGCAGCCCATAGCGCTACTGCGCACACGAAAGCCGAAGTAGGCTAATCGAGGGCACCCTGTTGAAGAGCTAGCGACAGGTGCCCCCAGCCAGCAGCTATTTTAAGACGAGAAAGAGGGATTTCTTCATAGCATGATACGGGTTCTGTTCGTCTGTTTGGGCAATATCTGCCGGTCGCCTATGGCAGAAGCACTTTTCACCCAAAAAGTCCAAAGGGCCGGTTTGGCGGATAAAATTGAGGCCGACTCGGCAGGAACAGGGGATTGGTTTATCGGCGAGCCGCCGCACCCAGGAACGCAAGCTCTGCTGCAGCAACACGGCATCGCCTATGACCACCGCGCGCGTCTGTTGGAGGCCTCCGATCTGCAGCGCTTTGACTATATTTTGGCAATGGATTGCAGCAATCTCACCTACATTCGACAGATGGCGCCGGGTGGAGAGAAGGCAAGGCTCATCATGGAGTTTGCGCCGGAACTAGAGCACCTGGAAGTGCCCGATCCCTACTATACGGGCGAGTTCCCGCTTGTTTATGAGCTGTTAGATAAGGCCACCGATGGTCTGCTCAAAGCCATCTGTAAAGAGCACGGCCTAGCCACAAAGTCGGCATAGATTTGCTTAGTCCGCTCCTACGGTGCTCTGTTTAGGGATTGCGTGCGGTTTTCGGCTTGGCGAAGATCGTATCGTCCACCTTGACGTTGGCTTGGGTATCCGTGATGTCTAGCTGCATAAGGGTCGCTTTGTCTTGCATCACTGTGATCTGCTGAGGCAGTTGCACGCCGTTGACGGAATGATAGTTTTTCAATGTGGCCGTGATCATGGGGTTATCGGCTGTTCCCGGAGCGACAATGCGTTGGACGAGATGGGTTTGTGGATCGAGATAGAGTTGCACGGTTTGCCCTTGTGGGCTTGTCAGCGCAAAGCCGGGCAGAGTGCCGGCATCAGTCTTCAGATCGGGCACAGAGTGAACGGTCTCTTTGCCCTCTTTGGCCGCAAGGAGCAGATGCAGCAGGTTGGTGGTTGAGGCGATCTGCACAACAATGGCAGGGGCATCCTGCGGCACCCCCAAGGAAAACCAGGGGGCAGCATCGCCGCCGGGCACGCCGATAGCGACCGGGCCAAAATCGGTTTGCAAATCCATGCGCATGCGATCAGGGGCTAGAAACGTGAAACTGAAGGAGGAGATCGGAAGGGGGTTGTTCGTCGCCAGCCCTGGCGGTGAGAAGCTCCCTTTACCCTTTAACTGCAGCGTTTGAAGCGATTTGAGCGCATCGCCCCCGTGTGCTTGCCAAGCCTCTTGAAAGAGAGCCTCCGCCTCGTTATGCGAGGTAGAGTTTGTGCTGGAGGCAGCGCTCTGCAGCGTTGGGGAAAGCAGGTCTACATGGTCTTCCGGGATGACCTCTACCGTGCCAAGAGAACGGATCTGGGGCACAATCGCAGGGGCGTTGCCCACCAATACCACGATGGGATGGGCGAGAGGCAATCGGGCCATGGCCTGCTGTGCCTGTTGGGGTGTAACGGCTTGAACATGGGAGGCGTAATCGGCCAGCTCTTGCGGACCTTGTCCGTATAAGAGGGCCGGCTCCAGCGCCGTGAGAAAGCCTCTTGGAGTAGAGCTACGAATGAAAAACGAGCCGACCATGTAACGCTGGCTTGCCATCAACTCCTTAAGGGGAATAGGTTGTTGCCCGATCTGCCGAATCAAGTCGAGCGCAAGACGCACGACTTCGCCGGTGGAGGTGGTTTTCGTAAGCGTTACTGCTTCCAGAGAGCCGGCATCCCGATGGAGTGTAAGACGGCAGTAGGCATAGTAGGCAAGACCGCGTTGTTCACGAATGGCACTATTTAATCGCGAATTGAATTCGCCGCCACCAAGCACGTCGGCCGCCACCTCGGCTGCGATGCGGTCGGGAGCGGCATAGCCCGCCGTAAGCACCCCAATGCTGATGGCCGTCTGCGCAGCATTTGGGCGATGAATAACAAGGAAGGTGCTCTGGGAATAGGATTTAGGAGCAGGGGGCACCTCCGCTGCCTGCCGGCTTTCGGGTGGCCAATTGCCGAAGTAGGTTTGCACGAGCTTATGCGCTAGGGCTGCAGAGAGATCGCCCACGATAAAAAGCGTGGAGCCGTTGGGCACAAAATGTGTTTGGTGAAACTGTTTGATTTCGGCAGGGTTAATGGCACGTAGCGTTTCCGGCGTACCTTTTGGGTAGTCGCCATAAGGATGAGCGCCGTAAACAAGGCGGTCGAGCGCGGTTGTAGCGAGTGTAGGGGCATCGGAGAGATCGGAGGCGATCTCGTTTATGATCTGTGTTCGCTCTTTCGCCACCTCCGATGGAGGAAACTGAGGATGTAGTGCCACATCCGAGAGCAGATCGAAAAGGGGACGTGCATCGTCGCTAAGCCCTTGGAGGCTAAGAAACAGATAATCACGCCCAACGGTAGTGGAGAGTGTGGCACCGAGCTGATCGAGCTGTTGGGCGATTTGCAACGCTGTGCGGTGTTGGGTGCCCTTATCCAACAGGCGCACCGTCATCTCGGCCAAGCCCACCTTCTCCGGCGGATCGTAGACGGAACCGGCCGGCACCGCAAGGTCTACCCACAAAGCCGGTTGGCGATGGTCTGGCACAAAAGCCACATGCAGCCCGTTGGGCAGGTTCCATCGAAGCACGGTGGGCAGAACGAAAGCGGGCAGGTTGGCGGGGGAAGGGGGTGAGGTAAGCCCACCCGGCGCGATCTGCGCATGGAGCGGCGCCTGTGTGGAGAGCAGGGCGAAAAGGAAGCCGAGTTGCTTTAAAAAATGGTCTAGACGATATGGCACGATACGACGTTGGGCGGGTTTCATTTAGAACTGTCCTCCTGGTGGGGCGTGTAGGATGACGCTGAAGCCGCGTTGGGCGGAAGCATGATGAGGATGTTGAAGAGATGCGGTGCAAAATAGCGACGGGCTACGCGCCGTACGTCCTCTGCGCTCACTCTTTGAATCGCATTAATCTCTTGGTTCACTTCGGCGGGGTTGCCGTAGTAAAGGTCGGCTTCTCCAAGCGCATCGGCTTTCTGCTCCGTGGAAAGGAGGCCGAAAACGTGGGCGACGAGGGCTTGACGTTTTGCCTTTTCTAACTCCACAGGGGACACAAGTTGACTACGAAGTTCAGCAAACTCCTGTTGGAGGAGGCGAACCACCTTTTGCGGCGAAGCCCCCGCGTTCAAACTAACATCGCACTCAAACCATCCTGCAATCTGCAGGCTGTTCGGATAGGCGCTCACGCTGTTGGCCAGCTGTGTTTGACGTACCAAAGCACGATAGAGGCGTGAGCTATCCCCGTTGGAGAGGAGGTTGCTGATGACCTCAAGCACGGGAGTTGCCGAATCGTCGGCTTTTGGCGTACGGAAAGCCAGCGTGACAAGGGGCAGAGGGGCGAGGGGATCGGTCACCGTCTGCTCTTTCGGAGCTTTTTGCACGATGCGAGGAACGGGGTAGCGTCGTGGTGGACTAGGCGCGTTGGGAATGGCGCCAAAGAACTTGCGGATGTCTTGAAGCGCCCGTTGCGTTTGGAAATCTCCCACAAGTACGAGGGTAGCGTTATCCGGGCGATAGTATTCGGTGTGGAACGCCTGCACATCACGGAGCGTAGCTCGGTCGAGGTCGTGCTTGCTTCCGATGGTTGCGTGTCCGTAGGGGTGGTTCGGAGGATAGAGCATGGAGAGCAACAGCTCCTCTTGGCGTCCGTAAGGGGCGTTCTCGACGTCCATGCGGTGCTCCTCCTCAACAACGGCGCGCTCTGAAACCATGTTCGCCTGGTCTACCTTCAAGTTGGCCATGCGGTCGGCTTCCATCCAGAGCACCATATCGAGCGCGTTAGAGGGCACCGTCTCATAGTAGCGTGTTCTATCAAAATAGGTGTCGGCGTTGTCATCGCCCCCAACACCGTTGATGTAGCGGTCCCAATCCCCCGGTTTCAGGTGAGCGGTTCCTTTAAACATGAGATGTTCGAAGAGATGGGCGAAGCCGTGTTTGCCCGGCGGTTCCTCTTTGCTGCCGACGTGATACCAAATTTCCAGTGTTACGACCGGCGCATGGTGATCCTCTAAGGTAATGACCTTGAGGCCGTTGGCGAGGGTGGTCGTTTTAAAGTTGAGCGGCGGAAGCTGTAAAGGGGGATTTTTCTCACCGTATAGAGGTTTAGCGAGGGAGGGCGCAAAGAGCCAAAGCAGGATAAAAGTGGCAAGAGATAAAAAGGCTTGCATCGCTTTAAGAGGATAGGTCATCGGGCGTGATGTTCTCCTCTATGGGGTAGGTTGCTGTATTCAGAGACTCGTGCCCTTCCCGACGGCTACGTCGTCCGGCAGAGGTGGGTTCCTCGGTCTTTTCGTGATAGTGCAGGCGAAGAAGGAGGTCTTGTTCGTAGTTGCCAAAGCCTCGTCCGAACAGATTAAAGCCGCCCACGTGCTTCGCGTCGGGCTTAATACCGATGCGCACAGTGATAGGTTGTCGGGGTAAGATGAGGGTCTGGGCAATAGTGGTTTCGGAGACCAAAACGCCGTCCACATAGCTGCCGGTCTGGTCAAGCGACCAGATTTTCAACATGCCGTGTTGGGTGAGGCGATCGTTCCACCAGGATGGGTTAAGGCGCCCCCGATGGCCGCCGAAGTCGCCGGGCGAAGTCCAGGTACCCACCTCAACGCCGTTGATCCAGAGCGTGATATCTGAGGGATAGTCGTTGTTGTAGTCGGGGCATTCAGAACATATCTCCATAGAAAGCTCCACGCGATAGATTTCCATAGAGGTGGGGATATTGTTTGGGAAGACATACTCCACGAAGCCGTCGGCCATCCAGAGAATCTGTGCTTTGGCGCGTTCTGGCAGAAAGAACGATTGGGGGTCGTCGAAGAAACCGATGATGCCTTCCGACGAGGCGAGGCCGCAGGTGGGTTTGGGATAGGCGATGGTATAAAGCCCTATCGGCATCTGCACCTCCTCGATCTGGCCATATGGCTGTTGTGCGCTTTCTAGGGAGAGGATGATGCGGTCGTAGCGCAGGCGACAACGTTTTTGCATGCCTTGCACGCCGGGGCGATATTCGCAGACGATCAGCCCGGCCTGTTCCAGAATCTGAACATGTTTGGACACGCTCGGATGAGCTACTCCAAGCACCTGCTGCAACTCACTGATGTTCATCTCACCGTCGGCAAGCTGCTGGAGAATGCGCAGTCGCGTTTCAGAGGCCAACGCTTGAAAAAGCTCGCTATTTTCGGTTAGTTTACATTCGAGGATGCGCGATTCCATAGAAAATGCCCTGCTTCCACCAACTCAAAGACTTCCCCTTCATTTTACCTTTTAAGTGAAAAGGCTGCCTTTGGAAACGCCTTGAAAAGGCGGGAACTCTTGTGGGGTAGAATGAGTAGTATAATTTAGTCTACATGTTTGGTGAGGAGAGGATCATGAAACGCGAATTCATTGTGGAGCGGCAAGGGAAAGTTTTCTGCCTGTATGCGGGGTTGTTAGACCTGGCACATGCCCGAGGGCTTAAGGCCATTGAGACCGAGTTGGTGCAGATTCCCACCGAGGCCAACAAGAACGTCGCTATTGTGCGTGCGGTGGTACGAATGGCGGGTAGTAAAGAGGGGGAGGAACGGATTTTTACCGGTTTAGGAGATGCCGACCCAACCAATGTGGCTCCGGCCATGCGCACCTGTTTATTGCGGCTTGCCGAGACGCGGGCAAAGGCCCGCGCCTTGCGCGACGCCGTCAACATTGGGGTCGCGGCGCTTGAGGAGCTTGGAGATGCGGAGGGCGAGAGCCTCTCTATGGAGAGCGCACCGGAACGCGGCTATCTTTTAGGACGCCTTCCTAGCGAGCGTGGAGGGGAGAATGGCGCCGGTGCAAATCCGGGGGAAGGGCGCCGGCCTGGTGGGCATCGCACGCCTAGCAAACGTAAAGAGAGTTTTGACGCTTCAGAGCGGCTGTCTGAGGAACAGGCGAACGCCATTCGCACGCTGTGCAAGCGACAGGGGCTTCAGGTTGAAGAGGTTGTGCGGGAGCGGTGCGGTTTGGAGGCCCTCGATCAACTCAACGCGGCTCAGGCAGCCGAGCTGATCCGTGCGCTTGTGCATGCCCAGCAGCTTTCGGTTGTCCACTCATCGAATAATCATAAGTCGGCAACAGCTTCGCGGTAGGGAGGACGTGGGGGTGTTAGGAGGGTTACCCCTTGTGGTTTACCTGCCCATCACACAGTCGGTTCTAGAGCCAATTGACACAACAAGCCTATCATGTTCGCCCCCTATCCCGCCCTTTCGTCTTGCAGACAGCAATGCAGCGGCCAGCGAGATAGGCGATGAAGAGAATGATTCAGGCCGCTGAGGTGGTCAGCCCTCCCCTGTAGGGAGAGGGGAGGGTGGAGCTGTCGAGGCTAGCGTTTCTGGAGCCAGTTCGTATAGCAAGCCTGTCATGTTCGCCCCCTATCCCGGCCTTTCCCCCGATTCGGGAGAAAGGGGGCTAGTGCGTTTAGTTTCCAAAAGACAACCTACCAAAGGAAACCGCAGGAAAGCTTGCTGGTCTCCCCTCTCCCTGATAGAGGGAGGGGAGTGGGGGTGGGGGCTGGAGAAGCAGACGGCGGTGCAGTGGACAGGGAAAGAGGCGATTAAGGGAACGACACAGGCCGCAAAGGCGTCGTCCGCTAGGACGCCCACCGCGAGGCGTCCCTCTCCCTGATAAGGGGAGGGGGCTGACAGTCTCCGCCCCCTTCAACAATGCCACCATTGGGGCGCGGCGCTAGGCCCCTTTTGCTGTCGCTAGAAGCCAAAGCGCGGGCTTTTGATCGGCGAGTGGATGGGCAGTGGCCGCCGAATCAGGGTGCCATCGCGATGATCTAGAATGAGATCGGTGCAGTTGGCATAGGTTTTGGTCAGCTCTGCAGCGATGTGTTCGCACTCTTCAGTAGCGGGAAATTGCGCCCCGATCTCCTTAGCGATGGTCTGTGGGTCGCGCGTCTCTTGAATGGGCGTGGCCGTTTGCCCATCCGGGCTTATTTCGAGGCGTGTCTCCCAAGGGAGATTACAAGTTTGAGTCATAAAGCCGGCGATGTCGGGGGTGATCGGTTGGCGCTCGGTCCAATGAAGGTCAAGAGCGAACAGAATCAGCCCTGGTTTGGCAATGGCCAAGTCTTGGTAAGTATCCTCGTCTTGAATATCGTAGGAGTGGGCCAGGCAAAGCAGGGCCAGCTCTTCCTCGCTGTCGGTATTATCGCCGATTTGGTAGGGGCGGATGTTTTCTTCTTCGATCTCCCACCACTGGGCAAAAAGGCGCGCAAGCGGTTCCGATGTCTCGCCGAGCCAAAGCAGTTTCGTGGGCGCCAAATCGCGCGCATCGAGAAATGCGGCCGTTACACCCACAACGTAGGCTACATCCTCCTCGCTGGGCTGGAAGAAAACAAACCGTTCGCCTGGCGTCTCGGGCTGCGGGTTGGTCTCTACCAAGATGCCGCGCGTCTGCACATAGTGCCATTCGCGT
>NZ_DATGKU010000195.1:0-57177 GCF_035294505.1 Chthonomonas sp.
CGCGGCCACACGAGCTAAAGCATCCACATTTTCCGGTAAAACAGGCTCCTCGATGAAAAGCGGATGATAGGGACGCATGGCCTCCTCCATCTGCACGGCCATGGCCGGGCTTACCCGTCCATGAAAGTCCAGCAAAATATCCACGCCGCTCCCTACGGCTTCGCGCACCGCTTGAACACGCGCTGCGGCCTCTTCCACCAGCTGATAGTGGTCGAGCACATGCACCTTTTCAAAGGGGCAGAACTTCATGGCGGTGTACCCACGCGCAACCACCTCTTTTGCGCTCTGCGCCAACTGCTCCGGCGTTGCGCCATGCGGCCGACTATACATGCGTATCCTATCACGCACAGCTCCCCCAAGCAGCTGCCAAATCGGCGCGTTCAGCGCCTTTCCCAAAATATCCCACAAGGCCATTTCAAGGCCCGAAATGGCCGCGCAAAGGATAGGCCCACCCCGCCAAAAAGCTCCTCGATAAAGGCTCTGCCAATGATGGGTAATGCGGAAGGGGTCTTGACCGATAAGCGCATGTTCATAACTGCGGACCGCCTCGGCCACCACAAAGGCCTTATCGCCCAAGCACTCCCCCCACCCTTCCACTCCTTCATCCGTGGTGACCTTCACAAAAACCCAGCGCGGCTCCGTGAGAAAGGTGCTTATCTGCGTGATCTTCAACTTTGAATAGCCTCCTGCAACTGTTGCACAAAATAGCGAGGATTCAGGGGTTCACCCGTCGCCTTCTGAAGCCACTCTTCCCATGGCCAGAGCGCCCCCGGCGCAAAGAGCCTCTCTCGTAGGTAGGTACCTAATGCCGGTGTGAATGCACGAGCACAGCCCAGCTCCTCCAGCCGTCTCGCCACCTGCGCTGCGATAAGATGCCCTAAAAGGTAGTTATGATAGTAAACGGAGGCGGTGGCGATATGAATTTTTGCTGCCCAGTCCGGCGCGTCGCGCTCCTCAGGTCGCTTTACGCGCTGATACCGCTCTACTAAATCCCACCAAAGCGTGTTGAGATCGCCATCCGGGTTCGCATAAAGGGCCTGCTCAAAGCGATACATTACCAAGCACCAACGCATAAACACCAAAAGGCTCTGAGCCTCATAGATGCGCGCACTCTGGCCTATGGCCTCCGCCGTCTGCGCCGGCACATCGGCATAGGCCGTAAGCCACTCCGGCTGATGGGTTCTGCTCCCCGCCCACAACGCCATGGCTTCGGTGGTCATGGTGTGTGCGGGGCGTCGCAATAGGTAGGGTAGCTCCGGAGAGATATATTTATCGTAGGCGGCGTGGCCGAATTCGTGCAACATGGTGTTCATCCAGCGGGCATTGGGGCGGCAGTTGCATAACACCCGAATGTCGCCGCGCCGATCGATATCCGTACAGAAAGCGTGCTGGCATTTCCCCACGCGTTCATAGAGATCGGAACGCTCCAAAATGTCTTCAATAGGAAGCCCGATATCGGCATAAAAGCGCGCCGTAATCGCCTCCAGGTTCTTGTCGGCAAAATAGGGGTCTAAGTTCAAACCGCTAGGCTCCGGCGCTTGAAAGAAGCGATTCGCATGGTGCCACGGACGAATCGCATCGGGGCTAACACCGTAACGCTCTGCCAACTGCCCGTCGAGCGAGTCGCGATAGAGGTTCCAAAGCGGTTCGGAAATACGGGTTAGCTCCTCCATTAACGCATCGAGCCGTTGCAAATCCAGCTCCTGTAGCTCGATTCGCAAAGCGTAGTAGTTTGGATAGCCTAGCTTCTGAGCCTCTTGGTTGCGGAGTGCTGCCAGCCGGCGAACCCGATCGGCCACCACAGCGCCGACCTGTTTGCTGGCCTCCCAAGCCTCCTTGCGAAGCGCCTCATCTCGCGATTGAACCAGAATCTGATCTAACTCGTTATCACTCACCTCTTTCCCACGCAGTTGCGCCCGATAGTGGTTATAGGTATCCGCTATCTCCACTTCTAACGCCACGATCTCCTTCAGAATCTCCTCATCGCCTTGACGACTGAGATAGGCATGAAGGAGCAGCCTATGCTGACGCTTTAGAAGCGGATCGGATAGCGTCTCTACCGGCAGCTCTTTGAGATAGCGATAGGTCTCTTTATCGGCGTAGATCAGCGCCAACTCTGTGCGCAGTTTGCGTGCACGTTCCGCAGCCTCTCGGCTACCTGTTGTCTGCATCTCCCAAGAGGCTAATGCAGCCTCGCGAGAGAGAGGTTCGATGACGGCGAGGTGCCGCTCAAGAAATTGTTTAAAACTATCTTCTGCCGACATTCGGAAGTTCACCTTTTTATAAGAACAATGGAGTTTGGCCGCCCATTTATCATGTTATTTCTGCTTCAAACGCGAATTTCCCTCTAAAAAGTCCGAATAAGAGGGCAGGGTATAATTTCGATAAACGTATATAACATTGGCGACTGACATATAAGGGGGATAGAGAGTGGCCTACACCGATTTTCAAGATTTTCTTGCCTGCCTTGAAAGGATGGGCGAACTTAAACGCATCAAAGAGCCTCTCGATCCCTACCTACAGATCACCGAGGTGGCCGATCGCGTTATGCGCCAACCGGGTGGGGGCCCCGCGCTGCTCATCGAACACCCCGTCGGCAGCGATATTCCGGTGGCGATCAACGTTTTTGGCTCGCGAAAGCGTATGTCGTTGGCGCTAGGAGCCGATGATCTGGAGGATATCGCCTGCGAGATCGAAGCCCTCCTAAAAACGGAAATACCTGGCGGCAAGTTGCAGGCCATTCGAGAGCTTGCCCCCAAGCTGGGCGTGCTGGCCAAAATTCCGCCTCGCCATGCCAAAGGGCCGGGGCGCTGCCAAGAGGTCGTCATGACAGGCGATCAGGTAGACCTTTTTCGCCTCCCTATTCTGCACTGCTGGCCTCAAGATGGAGGGCGCACCATTACCCTGCCGCTGGTTTTCACCCACGACCCGCAAACAGGCCGCCGCAACGTGGGCATGTATCGCGTGCAGGTTTACGACCGCTGCACCACAGGTATGCACTGGCAGATTCACAAAGTGGGGGCAGAGCACGAAAGCGCCGCCGCCAAGCAGAACCGACCCATTCAGGTAGCTGTGGTGCTTGGAGGAGACCCGGCCCTCACCTATGCGGCCACAGCACCCCTCCCTCCTGGCCTCGATGAGCTTCTTTTTGCCGGGTTCCTCCGAAAAAAGCCGGTTACCTTAGTGCCCGCAAAAACTGTGGACCTCGAGGTGCCCGAAGATGCAGAGATCGTGATCGAGGGTTGGATAGACCCCCAAGAGAGGCGCATGGAAGGTCCTTTCGGAGACCATACCGGCTACTACTCTTTGGCCGACCTCTATCCGGTGTTTCACGTAACCGCCATTACACATCGAAGAAACCCGGTCTATCCGTGCACCATCGTCGGACGCCCCCCCAAAGAGGATGCCTGGCTGGGAAAGGCCACAGAGCGCCTTTTCTTGCCTTTACTGCGCCTCAACCTGCCGGAAATCGTTGACATCAACCTGCCTGTGGAAGGCGTATTTCATAACATAGCCCTTGTTTCCATCCGCAAACGCTATCCTGGGCACGCATTCAAGGTGATGCATGCCCTTTGGGGGCTTGGTCAGGCCATGTTCACGAAGATGATCTTCGTCTTCGATGCCGATGTTAATGTGCAAGACCTTAGCGAATGCCTTTGGAGAATCGGCAACAACATAGACCCCGAGCGCGATATGTGCCTCGTGCGCGGGCCGGTGGACGTTCTCGACCATGCCTCCCGCGCTTTAGGGTTCGGCTCGAAAATCGGGTTCGACTGCACGCGCAAGGGACCTCTGGAAGGGTTCCACCGCGAATGGCCCGATGTCATAGAGATGAACCGCGAGATAAAAGAGCAGATAGACGCGCTCTGGCCCAAATTAGGACTTTAAGTATGGAGGAGAAAAGAACCCTTTTTGAAATCGAGACCAAGTGGGGAGCACAACCGGTACGCCTCACCGCATTTTCCTGCTGTCAACTGCCCACGGACGCCCCCATCACCTCGGTACATTTTGTGGCGTTTCACGGAGGCCGTGTGCTTGTAGTCTGCGACCGGCGCGGCGTGTTTGGGTTTCCGGGCGGGCGGCTTGAACCGGAAGAGACGCTCGATCAGGCGATGCTGCGGGAAGCTTATGAGGAGGCCTGCGCCCATCTCAACCCGGATTTCGAGCTATTTGCCGGCATTCGCATCGAGTGCACGGAAAAACTACCGGGGCGAAGCTACCCCTATCCCTACACCTATGTGGCTCTCTACACAGGCACCGTGCGGGCACTCGACCCCATACGTCGAGACCCCGCCGGCATCGTGGCCTCGCGCTCGCTGTTTACCTGTGAGGACTGCGAACGTCGGCTTGTTCTGCACGACCGCATCCTCCTCTGTGAGGCTATCCGAACCATCGCACATCGTAAAGGAGGGCAACGCATCGTGCGCGCCTTTCTTGGATGCGACCCTCAACGTGCGCGTGAACTCTATCAGCGTCTGCGGGGTGGTGCCACCAAGTGAACCCAACGCTCTCCACCAAAAGGCTTGTCGTGGGAATCACCGGGGCAAGTGGCGCCATCTACGCCTATCGCTTTCTCTGTGAGGCCGTCCGCCGCTATGAGACGATCTACGTTATTCTCTCAGAGCAGGCGCGTCAGGTAATGGCTGTAGAGATGGGACTTCATTTCTCCAACGCGCAAGACTTTGCGTCGCTCTTCCCAAAAGCCTCCCCTGAAGCGCTGCAGCTGCTTACCCCTAAAGACTACTTTAGCCCACCGGCAAGCGGCTCTTTTCGCCACGATGGCATGGTCATCGTGCCCTGCTCCATGGGAACGGCAGCACGCATCGCCCACGGTATTAGCGATGACCTGCTTACCCGTGCCGCCGATGTGTGCCTTAAAGAGCGGCGCAAGCTCGTTCTGGTGCCGCGCGAAACGCCCTGGTCGCTCATTCATCTACGCACCTTTACCCAGTTGGCCGAGGCGGGCGCGGTGGTTTTGCCGGCGGCACCCGGCTTCTACCACCACCCGAAAACCGTGGAGGAGCTTGCCGACTTTGTGGTGGCGCGCATCCTCCAGCAGCTCGGCATTGAACAAGAGATCGTGCCCCAATGGCAGTTCGTGGAGGAGTAGTTACAAGATGGCCGCTCTTTTCCAACGCGCCAAGCTCTACCTTGAACTCGTAAAGTTTGAACACACCATCTTTGCGCTGCCGTTTGCGCTTATCGGCATGCTGCTGGCCGCCCACCAAACCCGGGCCGGCCTAACACCGCATACCATCCTATGGATTCTGGTCGCCATGGTGGGCGCCCGCAGCGCGGCCATGGCCTTTAATCGGCTTGTGGATGCCGACTTCGATGCCCAAAACCCGCGCACGGCCAATCGACATCTACCGAAAGGCCTGCTTTCACGCACCCAAGTCACCGTCTTTCTTCTATGCTCGGTAGGGCTTTTCGTGCTATCGGCCGCACAGCTCAACCGCCTTTGCCTTATGCTCTCCCCTGTGGCCCTTGTCTTCGCCCTCGGATACTCTTATACCAAGCGTTTTACCGCCCTCTGCCACTTTTTTCTGGGTATGGCCACCGGCATCGCCCCCATCGGCGCATGGCTGGCCGTAACCGGTTCCTTCGCATGGCCGCCTATTCTCCTATGGCTCACGGTAATGCTCTGGATTGGTGGCTTCGATATTATCTATGCCCTGCAAGACTACGACTTTGATCTTCAAGCCCCGCTTTACTCTCTGCCAAAACGCATCGGTAAGGCCGGTGCCCTCACGGTTTCCCGACTTATGCACACCATCATGATTCTGCTCTTGTTCCTGGTAGGCCGCCTCTGTCACCTACATCTCCTCTACTTTCTAGGACTGGCCTTAGTGGCCGCCCTCATCTTCTATGAACAGAGTTTGGTAAAACCAGACGACATACGTCGTGTAAATTTGGCCTTCTTCACTCTCAACGGCTGGGTAAGCGTGACCCTCTTCGGTTTCGTGCTCCTCGATGTTCTGCTGCATTAAGACCGTTTCGCCGCAACTATTCAGAGCGATATCGTATCTCCTGCCGCAACAAGGGAGCCGTCAGCAACGAAAGCCGCTCCTTCTGAACCCCATCTGCGCCGAAGTTATCGGGGCTTAACCAACGTTCATACGCCGCTTTCAGCGCCGGCCACTCCCTATCTATCACCGCGTACCAGGCCGTATCTCTATTGCGCCCCTTCACCACTCGGTCTTGCCGAAAAATGCCCTCAAACGAAAAGCCGAGGCGTTGTGCCGCTTTGCGTGAGGGTTCATTAAGGGCGTCACACTTCCATTCGTACCGCCGATACCCAAGCTCGTCAAAAACATGCTGCATCATCAAAAACATCGCCTCGGTTCCTGCAGGGCGGTTCTGCAGCAAAGGAGAATAGCAGAGATGGCCCACTTCAATGCGGCCGTGTTCCGGTTCGATTCGCGAAAAGGCAGCCACCCCTGTCGCTCGTCCAAAAGCCCTCTCTACAATGGCAAAAAAGAGCGGGTCCTCTGTATGGCTTACCTCCTCCACCCACCGCGCATAGTCCGGCAGATTCTCAAAAGGGCCGTAGGGAAGGTAAGTCCACAAAGCCCCTTGGGCATCGAGCCGGTTGGCCTCAAAAAGAGCCTCCGCGTGCCGCTGTACATGAAGCGGTTCTAGAGAACAGAATCGCCCTATCAACGACACCCGTTCGGGACGCGGGCGCGGACACCAATCGGGTACCTCTTCCCCTACCGGCTGCCCAAAACAATTCAAAATAGACATGCTTTATCTCCTCTTCTCAAAAGCAAGAAGGAACGAGCAGCCTTGGTTGCGAAATATTCACTGCGCGTTGCCGATGCGTAGGCGAAGACCCGAAAGGAGGGTTCTTATGCCTGCTGTTAATAAAGAAGCGATGATGCGAGTTCGCGCCTTGGTGAACCGGCGCTATGTGGATGCTTCGATGCTCAACATCCATGTGATCGGGGGAACCGTTCATTTTACCGGCGTTCTGAGGCACCTTCGCAACCATCCCGATATTGACCTTCACGCCGAAATGGAGCACATCACCCACATCATCCGGCAGCAGCCCGGCCTGCGCGAGGTGATATGGGACGTAACCGTGCGCGATTGAAAGAGCCAACGAAGCCGAACATCCTACACGGCTTTACCAAACAGCGCGAAGCGGCGAATTAATGGGGTGTCATCGCTGCTGAGGACATTTAATCGCGCCTCCACAACGGTTAAAGGCGCGGTAGGTTGGGTATGTTTGTGCCCAATGCCGCTTCCCATACAGAGCGTCTGCCACTCTCCCGATGCCAGTTTGCCCTCCACAAAACTGCTCCGCACCCGTTCGTCTTCGGCCCCCTGCTCTATCGTTTCAATCCCCACCAACACCGAAATGTCGGTGCCACCTTGAACGCACCGTCCAAGACGGCAGCACCTGCTATAAACTCCCTGCGACTCAACATTGTTTCCCCCTAGGCCCGCTTCCTCAGGAATCGGGCCATCGCTTTAAGAGGGCAACGGCAGCTTCGGTTTGTCCTTGAACTCGGGGCGAACCGGAGGCGATTCTTCAAGACGTTTCAATATCACCTCGATCCCTCTCTCCAGTTGAGGGTCTTTGCCCTGTGCGTAGTCTTGCGGGGTAACATCCACCTCGATGTCGGGGTCGGTACCGTAGTTTTCCACACGCCAGCCCACATCCTGAAACCAGAACGAAAACTCCGGTTGGGTGGTGATCGTGCCGTCCGCCAAAGGCATGCGTGGCCAAATGCCTATCACGCCTCCCCAGGTTCGCTTTCCGATCAGCGGCCCTAACTTCATGAGCTTGAACACATGGCTGAAAATATCGCCATCCGAGCCTGCCCATTGGTTGGTAAGCGCCACCATGGGGCCGGCAACCGAGTGTTGGGGATAAGGCTCCGGCGCCCCCCAACGCTGCAGGTCATACCCAATGCGTTTGCGGGCCAGCTTCTCGATGATGAGTTGCGACACGAACCCCCCTCGGTTAAAACGGACGTCCACAATAAGCCCGTCTCTCTCTACCTCCACCAAATAGAGCCGATGGAACTCCGCGAAGCCCCGCAAACCCATGTCGGGGATGTGCACATAGCCCACCCGCCCATCCGTGGCCTCATGAACTCGCCGGCGATTGTTCTCTACCCACTCCCGATACCGAGCCGGAAACTCGGAACGCAGTGTGCGCACGCGCACATTCCGCCGTTCGCCATCGGTATTCTGCACCGTGAGCACCACATCGCTATCGGCCCGATGCACAAGCGCCTGGTTGGGCTGAAGCTGCGCACTCAAACGCTGCCCATCTATCGCTATCAGGAGGTCGCCCTCACGAACATTCACGCCGCTCGCTCGCAAAGGAGAGTCATGCTTTGGATCGCCCGCCGTTCCTCGTATAATGTGCACGATGCGGTAGGCGTCGTGTTCGGGGTCGTAACGAAAGTCGGCTCCGAGAAACCCGATGGGATACTCCGGCCCTTTGCGGTAGTCGCCGCCGAACTCATAGGCGTGCGACGTTCCAAGCTCCCCCTGCATCTCCCAGATGAGGTCGGAAAGCTCGCCGCGCGTTCCCACCCGATCCACCAGAGGCGCATAGCGCTCCCACACCCGATCCCAATCCACTCCAGAAAGGTCTTCCGTCCAGAAGAACTCTTTCTGCAGCTGCCATGCCTCGCGCAGCATCTGGCGCCACTCCGTGGGCGGGTCTACCTCCAACTTCACGCGATTTAAGACAAGAATGCCACTCTGTCGCCCGGGTTCTGCGCCCGCCTTCTCATCTGGCTTCTCGCCCGCCTTCAGTAGCCGAAGCGATTTTTGGGTATGCACCAAAACCCGCTTCCTATCGCGTGACAGCCGAAAGCTCTTTACCCCTCCTAACAGGGTCTCCTTCTTTAGCGTTTTGAAATCGTAACACTCGAGCGAACCGGTGCGCTCTTCAGAATCGGGCAGCTCCTCGCCAACCGCCGGATAGCTGAGAAAAAGCACCTTGCCGGCAATGCCGGCTATCGTTCCGTAAATGCCTTCCGGCACGGGGAAGGGAATAACGCGCGTTTGAATGCCCTCTAGGTCTATGCGCAGCGGGGCGGGCGGCTCGGAGGAGGGTTCCCCGGTCTCTTTCGTCTCCCCCTTTTTCTCTTCAGGCTCTGCAAGTGGCTCCCAAAAAGGCGAGAGCCTATCGGCCTGTAGCGTCACCAGGTAGGGGCGCATGCCTTTCGGAAAGCTCAGCTCGAACTGAAGCGTATCCGGTATTGGCGTAAACTCCCGTGCACTGATAAAGTAGAGGAACTTGCCATCCGGGTCGAACGAGGGGTTGCTATCGGCAAGCGCGGGGTCGGTGACATCGTGAACGGTGTTCTCCTCTCTATTCCAAAGCCGAATAGCGCTACGGTAAGGGCTAATGGGCAGCCCGTAGGCCAACCACTTGCCGTCCGGTGACCAATCCATCCCGCGCACCGCCCCATAGTCGCTGCGATCGCAGCGAGTCAGCGTGCCGTCCTCCAAGTTCACACAGAGCAGTTCGTTACGATGGTTGGCAATAGCCACCACATCCTCTTTCGGGGCGACGATCATCTCATAGGGCCGACCGATATCGAGCGTATCGAAGCGCTTAACCGGCTCCAATTCGAGCGTATGATGAACCTCCAAAACCTCACGGCCCTCCACATTGGCCACCACCACCACACGCTCTCCGTCGTTAAGCCAACGGGCGAGACGCAGTCTTACCGCCCCCTTGGCGTTCTCTTGCGCCGTCACCGGCCCTTCAAAGCAGCCCAGAGTGAAGCTCTTCCCGCGCCCCGTTAAAGCCACCTGTTCCTTGCTGGGATGCGGCTCATAACTCTCCAGATAGTCCATGATCTCCACGAACTTGCGCTGGCGCTGCACCCGTGGGCTGCCGTAGGTAATGGCGATTTTCCGAGAGCGATCCTCTTTCGGATCGTACACATAGAGATCGGCCCCCGCTTGGTAGACGATTCGCTTTCCGTCGGTTTTAGGAAAGCGCACGTAAAAATCTTTATGGTCGGTATGGCGCTGTAAGTCCTCGCCGGCCACCGTGCAGGAGTAGAGATTGCCTACCCCTTCATGGTCTGAAAGAAAGTAGATGCGGTCGCCCACCCACATCGGGCAGGTGAGATTTCCGTCCAACGTCAGAAGCCGTCGAAAATTGCCGTCGCCATTGGCGTCAATCCAGATGTCTCCGGCAGTGCCGCCGCGATAGCGTTTCCATCGGGCCGGGTCGTTGTTGTTTCGTGCCAGCACCACACGCCCATCGGGCGCTAGGGAGAGGCTCACCGCATGTCCCACCGGAAACGGCTCCGGCAGGCCGCCGTCCAGGCCAACCGCCTGAACAAAACCGATGCGGTCGAAGGGGCGTCCGCTATCGGTAGCGAAGAGCACCTTCTGCCCGTCCGGCGTCCATCCCAGAACCGTGCTTGTCACGCCAAGATAGGTGAGACGTTGCAGAGGGCCGCCCTCGCTATCCATCACATAGACCTCATTGTGCCCCTCCTCACGACCGGTAAAGGCCAATTTCTTGCCGTCTGGCGAGAAGCAGGGAAAGCTCATTGCGGCGAGGTTCGCCGTCAACCGCTGTGCCGTTCCACCCTCGGTGGGGACGCACCACAGATCGTCTTCCGATACAAACACCACGCGATGGTTGTGTATGGTGGGGAAACGATAGTAGCCATGTTGTTTCATAGACATCCTTATAGTGCGGCCTTGTAGCCGCTACCTCCTCTCTAAGCTTTTGGCCCTTAGTCGCGAAACAAAAACAGCCTCTTCCCTTCCTCCACTCTCCACCGGTAAAAGAGGCGTTCCGTGTGTCTTTACAAATAATTTAACGTTTTTGGCAAATTTCCTGCTAAAGGCGCTCTTAGACCATAGCAGGCAGGGGCTTTTCAGGCGACGAAGGCTCCTCTTGGCCCACGCGAGCAAGCCGCTCGGCAAGCAGCTGCTCGGAAAAGGCCTGGGCGTTGTAGGAGGAACGCACAAACGGTGCCGAGGCCACAAACAGAAAACCCATCTCTTTTCCGATGCGCTCATACTCCGCAAACCGATCGGGATGCACATACTCCACCACCGGCAGATGGCGCGTCGTCGTTGGTCGCAGATACTGCCCGATGGTCACCGCGCTTACGCCTACCTCCCGAAGATCGCGCAGGGTTTGCACGACCTCTTCATGGGTTTCGCCTAAACCCAGCATCAACCCCGATTTGGTATGGATGGATGGATCAAGCCGTTTCACCGTGCGCAGCACTTCGAGGGTGCGCCGATACTTGGCCTGTGGCCTCACGATGGGAGAAAGGCGCTCCACCGTCTCGATATTGTGGTTGTAGATGTCGGGCTTGGCCTCTACAACCTTCCGAATGCACCACACCTTGCCCTTGAAATCGGGGGTAAGCACCTCCACAATAACGCCCGGAATAACCTCACGAAGCGCCCGAATGGTGTCGGCGAAATGGCCGGCGCCCTCATCGGGCAGATCGTCCCGTGCCACCGAGGTCACCACCACATGCTTCAACCCCATCGCCTTCGCCGTTTCAGCAAGCCGCCTCGGCTCTTCCGCATCTACCTGCAGAGGTCGGCCTACTTTAATGGCACAAAAACCACAGTTGCGCGTGCAAATGTCGCCAAGGATCATGAAGGTGGCGGTTTTCTTCGACCAACACTCGCCCAAGTTAGGGCAGCGGGCGCTCTCACAAACCGTGTGGAGGCGGCTTTCGCGCATCATTCGCTCCACCAACGCCACCGTCTCCGGGCTGGGCACCCGCTTCTTCAACCACTCCGGCAATCTAGAGTTCATTCCCCCTACTCCAAGCTCCCGCAAGCTTTAGAAATTGTACCTCACCACGACGAACTATGCCTTGCAGCCGCTTAACTATCGTGGGCCTCCAAGAACCGCAAGAAAACCTGAGGAGGCCTTCTATCCTGCAAAACGGCGCGCACCTGGCCGTCTGGGCCTACGACAACATAGGTCGGCAGGGTCGCAACACCGGCAAGCTTCTGAAGCAGTTGGGCGTTCTGATGGTCTTCGGGCCTGTCCCGATCCGTGTAAAGCTCCACGAGAACGAACTTCCGCAGTTCGGCAGCCACCTCCGGGCGGGGAAACACATTCTGCTCCATATCCCTGCAGTTTGTGCAGTTGACGCCGGTGAAGTTGATGAACACGGGGCGATTTTCTTGCTTGGCGAGGGCCAGCGCCTGGGCATAGCTATGTAACCAGGTTAGCCCCCCGCTCGCCGTTTCCGCCTGTCCCGGATAGGGGTCGGGAGGTAAAAAGGCGGCCAGCGTACCCAGCGGAGCGTGATTGATTCCGGCGTAGAGGTAGATACAGGCCACCAGGGTGAGCAAACCGAAGCCGCGTCGAACCTTGCCCACCGTGGCGGTGGTATCGTGGGGAAGAAGCAACCACCCCATCAGATAGCAGCCGGCAATCAGCGCGATGGCTGCCCAAATCGCCAAGAAAACGGGGCGGGTCAGCCACCCCAAACTCCATACGAGGTCGGCATTCGATAGAAACTTCACGGCAGCAGCCAACTCCACAAAGCCCAAATAGGCTTTTACGGTGGTAAGCCACGAGCCGGAATGCGGCAACCTGGCGATGTACTGCGGGAAAAGAGCCAGCAGAAAGAAGGGCAGAGCAAAGGCCACGCTAAACCCCAACATCCCCACAACAGGATAGAACAGGTCGCCCTCGGCAGCGGCGGCCAACAACGTGCCGACAAAAGCCACCGTACAGGTAAACGTGGTGAGCGTGAAGGTAAGCCCCATGAAAAAGGGCCCCAGCACCCCCGTTTTTTGGGTGCCCGCAGCAAAGCGGTTGGCCAAACCTGCCGGCAACGCAATCTCAAACCCACCCATGAGATTGATGCCGAGCACAATGAACAGAACGGCCAAACCAAGGTTTACAAAAGGATTGTTGGCAATGGCGCGAATGCCTGTGGCCTTAAAAAGCACCGCCGCCGCAATTCCCAAAAACGTAAACGTCGCCACAATGCCAAAACAGTAGGCCAGGGCATCGCGAATGCCCTCTCGTGCATTCCGTTGACGCCGTTTGGAGAAGAAGCTTACAGTGATAGGCACCATGGGGAAAACGCAAGGGGTAAGCAGCGCCAAGAACCCGGCCCCTATCGAAAGCAGCAAGAAACTCAACAGACCTCGATGCTCTGCTAAAGCGATAGAGCGGCGGGTGGAATCGCTGATCGGCTGCGACGTGGCCGCCCGCCCCGTCGTATTCGCCGATGGAGAGTTGCCTGTTACAGCGCCCGCCGGCTGCGGCGGCACGGAAGCGATTGGCTGTAGATGGTCGGGACGTGGGGGGCCTGCAGCCACGTGAAAGCTGATTGGCACAGACACCGTGGTGGGGATAAGACAGTTTCTATCGGTGCAGAGCTGATAGTGCACCTCGACAACGGCTTTCTGCGCCCCCGCTATTCCCGAACGCAGCCTCACCGGTATGCCGAAAGCAACCGCCCCCTCATACTCTTGGTCGGTCATCTGAAATCCGGGGTCAAAAACCGACCGGTAGGGGGGTTGCACCGCCTTTCCTACAAAAGCGAACGGGCCTCCGGCAGGCACCGTGATAGTCGTTCGCACCGGCCCTCCCTCCGGCTGGGTAAGCGAGTAGAGATGATAGCCGGGGTCTATTTTGGCGGTCAACACGATCTCGGCGCCCTCACCGGCCCGTACATCCGGCGGAACAAGGGTCGCTTGAAAGGCGATATGCGCCGGCCCCCCAAGCTGCCCGAAGGCCGGCACGACAACGCTCACCAGAAGCCCAATAAAGGTTAACCTTCTAAAAAGACGCCTCATTTGCGTCCCCTTCCGTGTTCCGGCACTTTCAAAGAGACTTTCGTCGCCCCCACCACGATCTTGGTCTTGGTTTGCAACTCCGTCGGCGGATAGCAGTTGCGTTCGTTGCAGCCCTGATACCGCAAAACGATCGGCAGAAGAAACGTGCCGGGCCGGTCGGCCTTTAACTTGGCCTCAATGGTAATAGTGCCCTCGTAGACCGGTATCTTCTGACCGGAAAACAGAATGGTCTTTGCCGGCGGATAGAGGATTTTCTCCACGTGGAGGCTCGGCGCCGTTTTCACCGTGAGAACGGTGGGAATGAAATTCGGTGCCGGAGGGTTGGCCTGAATATGATAGGGCGGGGCGATGATGACCTGGACTTTCAAGCGGAAGGTCTGGTGAACGGCCACGGTTTTAGGGGCTTGCACCGACACCTTCACGAATTGCGGCGGTGCCAACTGGGCTTTTGCATAAAGAGCTATGCCTAAAACCAACCCGATGATAATTCCAAAACGTGCTCGCATCTCTCCTCCCCTTTTCCAAAATTGCCGATCACTTCCCTTACGCCCATAGCCCTCTTTCAGGTTCCAGTCCACAGCCGCCGATCTTATGCAGGGCGGGGTAACCCCACCCCTACAAGGGTTTCTCTCCAGGTGCCTTGCTGTTGGTTCGTTTGGTTAAGCACCCAGCGAAGGGTTCTGTCCGTGTGGGCAGTATAGCAAATGTTAAGGGAGGGAAGCGGTCTCAATGGCAAAAGGGCGCGGAACGAAGTAGAATAGTCTCCATGTTCATTGACACGCACTGCCATCTCAACCATGAGCGACTTCGGAACGACCTTGCCGAATGTCTGGAGCGGGCCATCGCAGCCGACGTTCGCAAGATGATCGTGGTGGGCTACGATGCGCCTAGCAGCGAGGAGGCCTTCAGGCTGAGCCTTGCCCACGCCGGCACCCTCTACGCCGCCATCGGCATCCATCCCCACGACGCAGCCACATGGAACGATGCCATAGCCGCCCGATTCCGCACGTTGGCCTGTACGGATGCAGTCGTCGCCATTGGAGAGATAGGCCTGGATTTCTACCGCGATCTCTCGCCACGCGAACAGCAGTACCGTGCCTTTCAAGCGCAGCTGCGGCTGGCCGAGGAGCTAAACCTGCCCGTCATCATCCATTGCCGAGAGGCCTACGAAGAGACCTTGGCCTTGCTCGCCTCCCACCCTCTGCCCGGCGTTATGCACTGCTGGGGCGGCACGCCGGAACAGGCACGGTGGGCCGCAAGTCTGGGGCTTGCGCTCGGTTTTGGAGGCACGCTCACTTTCTCATCAGCACACAACGTGCGCGATTCGGCCACCTGTGTCGCCCTAGAGCACCTCCTTTTAGAGACCGACGCCCCCTACCTCGCGCCTGTGCCCTATCGGGGCAAGCGCAACGAGCCTGCCTTCACGCGCATTGTGGCCGAAAAGCTCGCCGCGTTGCGCGGCCTCGATCTTGAACAGGTCGCCTCCATAACCACCCAAAACGCCTACCGTCTCTTCCCAAAGTTGGCCTCCTCTCCTTAGCCCCTTCGCCCAACGCTTTTGAACCATTTGCAGGAGGCCGCTTGAAACGTATACACAAACAGACTAGACAGACGTCTGTCCTTTCGAGCCGAAGACACCTGTCATTTCGAGCCGAAGTCGAGATAAACAACTGTCATTTCGAGCCGAAGGCGAGAAATCTTAAGTTCCCATTCCCACCGGTTCTGAGAGGTGGGGGTAGGGCTGCAGGGACTGCCAATCTCGCGGTTCTAGAGGCAGTTAACAAAGCAAGGCGACTGTGCTCGCCCCCTATCCCATCCTTTCGTCTTGCAGACAGCAATGCAGCGGCCAGCAAGATAGGCGATGAAGAGAATGATTTAGGCCGCTGAGGGAAAGGACGTCGGCCTATAGGAGGAAGACGTCGGCCTTGAAGAGCCGGCGATACGACTGTCCTTTCGAGCCGAAGACGAGATCAACACCTGTCATTTCGAGCCGAAGGCGAGAAATCTTAAGTTTCCATTCCCACCGGTTCTGAGAGGTGGGGGTAGGGCTGCAGGGACTGCCAATCTCGCGGTTCTAGAGGCAGTTAACAATGCAAGCCTGCCTTGTTCGCCCCCTATCCCGTCCTTTCCCCCGATTCGGGAGGTGCTAGCGCACGGCGATGCAGCGGCCAGAGAAAGAGACGATTACGGAAACTAGGCTGGCCGCTGAGTTGCCCACCGCGAGGTGCCCCTCTCCCTGATAGGAGGAGGGGAGTGGGGGTGGGGGGCTACAAAATGCTGACGCCAAAGCCCCCCTCTCATCCCCCCGCACGCGGGGGGAAGCTGGCCTTCCCTCCCCGTGTACGGGGAGGGAAAGGGCGCCCTACCCCAGAAAATCGCAAGATTTTCTGGAGACCCCTGTGTTGGCTTCGAACGAGAAGGCGCAGTGCGCCGCACCGTCGGCGATGCCGATAGGAACGGTGCGTTGGATGCGTATAGGGAAGTAGACATCAAAAAAACATCAGCGAAGAAAGGAGGAGTGGACAAGGGAATAGATCGGCTTAGGCGGTTTTTCGTCGCCCCAAAAGGTGACGAGGCAGTTCCCTATGTCGCCTGGTGACGACCGTCCCCTTGTCTCAGTTCTTATGGAATCTGTTGTTATTGTAAGCGCGGTAAGAACGCCTATTGGGAAAGCGGGCAAAGGCGCCCTCCGCGAGACGCGCCCCGACGATCTGGCAGCCATTGTGTTGGAGGCGGCCCTACGCCGGGCAGGCATCGCCCCTCATACGGTAGACGACATTATTTTAGGTTGCGCCTCTCCCGAAGCCGAGCAGGGTTTGAACGTCGCGCGCATTGCAGCGCTTCGTGCCGGCCTGCCGGAGGAGATACCCGGACTGACCATCAACCGCTTTTGCGCCTCCGGGCTGGAGGCCATCGCCTTGGCAGCGGCCAAAATCGCCACCGGCCAGGCCGAAACCGTGATAGCCGGCGGCACCGAGTCGATGAGCCTGGTTCCGTTTATGGGACCTTCTTTACGTCCCAACCCTGTGTTGGCTCAAAAACGCCCCGACATCTACCTCGGTATGGGGCCTTCGGTGGAACAGCTGGTCAAAGAGTTCGCCATCACCCGAGAGGAGGCCGACCGGTTTGCGCTGAGCAGCCATCAGAAAGCCATTGCGGCCCAGGACAAGGGGCTTTTTGATGCCGAGATCGAGCCGGTTCCCATCACCGACAAGGCGGGCGAGACTCTTCTTTTTCAAAAAGATGAGGGGCCTCGGCGCGACACCTCCCTCGAAGCCTTGGCGGCGCTGAAGCCGGCCTTTACCCCCGATGGCATCCTCACCGCCGGCAACAGCTCCCAACGCAGCGACGGCGCCGCCGCTTTGGTGCTCACCAGCGAAGCGCGTGCCAACAAGCTCCATCTAAAGCCGCTCGGGCGCTTTGTTGGGTACACCACGGTGGCCGTAAGCCCCGTTCAGTTTGGCATTGCGCCCGCCTACGCCATCCCGAAACTGCTGCAACGACACGGCATCAGCCTCGAGCAGATCGATCTCATCGAGTTCAACGAGGCGTTTGCCGCCCAGGTGTTGGCGGCCAATAAACTCTATCCGCTCCCCATGGAGCGCGTCAACGTGAACGGGGGCGCGGTCGCCCTAGGCCATCCCCTTGGCGCTACCGGTGCTCGTCAGACGGTAACCCTGCTCTATGAGGGCGCCCGGCGCAAGGCGCGCTATGGTTTGGTTACCATGTGCGCCGCGCTCGGTATGGGCGCCGCCGGGCTTTTTGAGGTCTACGCTTAACCGTCAACTACCGCCCCGTGAACGAGGTGGCTTGTCCCTAACTCAACGCGATCGCTTCCTGCCGGAACATGAGGGCGACTGGCCGTTCGCCCTGTTCCCTCTCGCTTCGCTTCGAGGTGGCAATATCTCCCACTTCAAGGCCGATACAGGGGTCCCCAGAAAATCTTGCGATTTTCTGGAACAGGGCGCCCTTCCCCTCAGAGCTGATGAGAATTGAAATACAAGATTTCTCGCCTTCGGCTCGAAATGACAGTTGTTTATCTCGTCTTAGGCTCGAAATGACAGTCGTATCGTCGGCTCTTCAAACCCCCACCCCCACTCCCCTCCCCCCATCAGGGAGAGGGGCACCTCGCGGTGGGCGTCCTCGCGGACGGCGCCTTTGCGGCCTGTGTCGTTCCCTTAATCGCCTCTTTCTCTAGCCGCTACATCGCCGTGCGCTAGCACCTCCCGAATCGGGGGAAAGGATGGGATAGGGGGCGAGCAAGGCAGGCTTGCTCTACAAACTACCTCTAGAACCGTGAAGCCGGCACTCTACAACCCCACCCCCACCTCCTCAAAGCTTGGGGGACAGTGAAACTCAAGATTTCTCGCCTTCGGCTCGAAAGGACAGTTGTTCATCTCGCCTTCGGCTCGAAATGACAGTTGTTCATCTCGCCTTCGGCTTGAAAGGACAGGCGTCTATCTCACGAGAAATGAAAGTCGCCTATCCAACGGCTCTTCAACGCCGACGCCCTTCCCCTCATTCGGGATGACATCAACCTCGCTTCGGGATGTCATTGCCCGTTAGGGTTTCGATGGCGAGTGCCTTCTGTTACTCAAAGGCAAGGCGAACCGGCTAACCCAGAGAGGAGTGCGGGGGCGCAAGGTTTTCAGACGGCAGGCAAGCGGATTGCAAGCGTTTTGGGTTCGGAGTCAGCGTGTACGCGCTTGCCTGCCTAATACGGTTCTGGCTTCTCCCGCTCGGCTAAAGCCGGACAGTCCCCGCGAGACGTTCTTTATAGTCTAGGGAACGTGCATCACGACCTTACCGCGCGTATGCCGCGTGGCCACCTGTGCCAGCGCCTCGCCGGCTTGCTCCAGGGCGTAGCGTTTGGCAATGATGGGGCGCAGTTTGCCCGCAGCGATCAGTTCATTCAGGTGCTGTAATTGCGCCCTATCCGGTCGTACCAGCACGTACACATAGCGCACGCCTCGTTTCTCCGCCTCTTTGGCCACATCGGGGTTGGCGCTACCTCCCACAATGGAGACCAGGCAGCCGCCGGGCTTCAGCGTCTGCAAAGAGCGCATCAACGTCTCTCCGCCCACCATATCGAACACCACATCCACCTCTTTGGCCACCTGTTCGAAGGGGGTGCTGGTGTAGTCAATGGGGGCATCCACCCCCAGCTCCTTCAAGAAGGGGATATTGCCGGTGGAGGCCGTGCCGTAGACATAGGCCCCGTGCGCCTTGGCCAGCTGAACGGCCATAGTTCCGACCCCGCCGGCCGCCGCGTGAATCAACACCTTCTGTCCCGCTTTCAGCTGCGCGGCCTCGAAGAGCGATTGCCAAGCCGTTAGCGCCACAATAGGCAGCGAGGCCGCCTCTTCAAATGAGAGGTTTGGTGGCTTTGGGGCCACAATGGCGGCAGGAACGGCCAAATACTCTGCAAAGGCGCCAAGCCGTTGTAAAGGCGAGTAGCTATAGACCTCCTCACCGGGCTTCACGTCCTTCACATCGCTGCCCACCGCCTCCACCACGCCGGCAAAATCGGCCCCAGGTATAAGAGGCAGTTTCAGGTTTAGCCAGCTTTGCGCCGCCCCCGTGCAGATGTAGGTATCCACGGGGTTTACGCTCGTTGCCTGAACCCGCACCAGCACCTCATCCGCGGCTATTTGCGGCTTGGGCACCTCCTCATAGCGCAGCGTGGGTGGGTTCGTGAAGGTTGGAACCACAATCGCTTTCATGCCATACACCTCCTTTGAGATAGGTTTATGCCGGCAGAAAACCGGCCTCGCGCAACTCGCCCAGCAACGCCTCCTCTTGAGAGGGTGTAAGGTCTACCAAAGGCGGGCGCACGCTGAGGCGCGGCAACCCACGATGGGCCAAAACGCTTTTGCTGGTTGCCATGGGCGGGTAGCGATGCAATATATCCAGCAGGGCGTCAATGCGCCTCTGAGCCGAGTCCAGCCCGGCCTCATCGCCCCGTTCCCAAGCCGTTCTCGCGGCAACGATGACTTCGGGGAAGCAGTTTGCCGCACCCGAAATGCCGCCCGCCGACTTATGGCGCAAGGAACGCGCCAACAGCCGGTCGCTCCCTGTGAAGATGCGCAGATGGGCGTAGTGCTCAATAAAATGGCGGGAGCTTTCCCAATCTCCGGTGCTGTCCTTTACCCCCGAAAGGTTCGGGTAGTCCGAGAGAAGAGCCATCAGTTCATCCGTAATGCGGACGGCCGAATATTGCGGAATGTTGTAGAGCAGCAAGGGGATATCCACATGTTCGAGCAGCGGGCGAAAGTAGGCCGCGACGCCCTCATCGGTTGGATTTTTGAAGAAGAAGGGCGGCAGCACCAAAACCGCATCGGCCCCCACCTCGGCGGCATGAAGGGTGAGATCGAGCGCGTCGGTCACCGCAGAGGCTCCGGTTCCGGCCACCACCAGCAGATCGCCACGGTGCGCCATTACGGTCTCAAGCAGCTGCTTGCGCTCGGCAACCGAAAGCGAGGTGCCCTCGCCGTTCGTTCCCGCCACAATCACCCCATCTATACCGGCCGCTCTCTGAAAATCGAGCAGCGTGGGCATATATTCCAGCGCTAAGCGCCCGTCCGGATGAAAAGGTGTGTTGATGGCGGTGAGGATTCCGCGCAGTTTTCCGGCTTGTGGGTGAGGCATAAACGTTATCTACTCCTAAATAAATTGAAGGTTTTGGTCGTATTCAACCGTCAGCCGCGAGAGGGCGGCAGCGCCGAGGAGAGGAAGGGAAACGGCTCCCTCCAGAGAGCCGAGGCGGAGTCTCCACTAAGAAGATACGCATGGCAGCCTGCGGCTGCTTCAAACCTCCACCGGCAGATCGGAACGCGCACTCCACTCGTTCCAGGAGCCATCGTAGTTCATCAAGTGGGTATAGCCCAACATGGAGAGCGTGAACAGCACGGTCGTTGCCGCCACACCGCCGTTGCAATAGGCCACCACAGGCCGATCGGGCTGAAGGCGCAGCTCCTCAATCAGCTTGCGCAACTCTTCGGTGGGGCGGTAACAGCCATCCGGCCCCACCAAATGCTCCCGCGGCAGCGAGAGGGCGCCCGGAATGCGTCCGGCTCGCGGGCCACGACGTATTCTGCCCTCATACTGCCCCTCATCGCGTGCATCTACAATCTGAACGGAGGTGCCCAGCAGCGCCTTTAGCTCCTCCGCCATTATGCGCCATTGGGGCTGTGGGTGGGGAACGAAGTTCGCCGCGGGGTAAGAGGGCCTCTCTATGGAGATCGCCCGTCCCTCCCTCACCCACTTGTTCCACCCTCCATTCAGCACGCGCACCCTCTCATGCCCACAGTAGCGCAAGACCCACCACAACCGCGTGGCAAATTGGGAGGCCGGATGGTCGTCGTAGGCGATGACCAGGTGCTCGTTGCCGATGCCGGCCTCCCCAAACACCTTGGCGAGCTTCTCGAAAGAGGCCACCTGCACCGGCACCGGATCGTCTTCGGCGACGATGTCCTTCGTCCAGTCTAGGTAGATGGCGCCGGGGATATGGCCACGCTCATACTCGTCGCGTGCCCCCAGATAGCGGGAGGTCTGCGTGCCATCCGGCTGCGTCTCCAGCGCCACCTTCCCCCGCATATCCACAACGCGCAGGCTATCGTCTCCCTTTGCTATCCGCTCGGCGAGCCATTCCGTCTCTACCAGATGTTGGTGACGCAGATCGTCCATCGTTGCTGCTCCTTCGCTTAGGCCTGTCCCCGAATGAGGGCCAAAACCTCATCACGTCGCCGCTCCATCTCCTGCTGGCTTTTGGCCTCCAGATTCAGGCGGATCACGGGGTCGTTGGCGGAGGGCCGCACGTTAAAGTGCCAATCGGGATACTCCACGGTAACGCCGTCGCGGAAATCGAGCTTGGCATCGGCATAGCGCTCTTTAATGCGCTCGAGCACGGCCTGCACATCGGGCACCGTGGAGTTGATCTCGCCGGAGATGTAGTACTCTCCCAGGCTCGCGATCAACCGGCTCATGGTGGTTCCGCTTTCGCTCAGCATCTGAAGCACGGCCAGCATGGGGATGAAACCGTTGTCGGCATAGAAGTGATCGCGGAAGTAGTAGTGACCGGAGACCTCCCCGCCGAACACGGCGTTGTGGGCCCGCATGGTGCGCTTGATGAAGGAGTGCCCCACGCGCTCGGAGACGGGCACACCCCCCATCTTTTTTACCCAGTCCGGCACCACCCAGGAGGCCCGAATATCGTAGACGATGGTGGCACCCGGAAAGCGCTGGAGGAAGTGGCGGGCTACCAGCGCCGTAATAAAGTCGCCCGGTATCGGTTTGCCCGTCTCATCCACAAAGAACACCCTATCGGCATCGCCATCCCATGCCACCCCCAGGTCGGCCCCTTGGCGTTTCACCTCCTCCGTCAAGGTCACAATGTTTTCCGGCTCGAAGGGGTTGGGGCCGTGGTTGGGGAAGTGGCCATCCGGCTCAAAAAACAGCTCCGTCACCGTAAGCTGAGGAATCCGTCGAAAAATCTCATGGGCCGGCAACCCGCCCACACCGTTGCCGGCATCGGCCACAATGCGCAGTGGACGTACCTTCTCCGGGTCAATAAACTGCATCAGGTGGTCTACATACTCGGGCAGAATATCCTGTTCCTCAATGCGCCCTTCGCGTTCTGCCTGCGGAAACTGCCCGGCCAGCACCCTATCCCGCAGCTCCTCCATGCCCGATCCCATCCCGATCACCTGTGCGCCGCCGCGCACCATCTTCATCCCGTTCAGCTCTTTGGGGCTATGCGAGGCCGTTATCTCCACGCCCGGCAGGTTGTATTTGCCCGACACATAGTAGATGGTGTCGGTGGTGCACCGCCCCAGCAGCACCACATCCACCCCTTGTTTGGCAAACCCTTCGGCCAAAGCTTGTGCCCACGCCGGCCCCGAAAGGCGCGCATCGTAGCCGATATAGACTTTAGGGGCGCCGAACAGGCAGGCCAGGCCGCGCCCAATCTGGGTTACCCCCTCCGTATCCAATGGGGCGAGAAAAGCCTTAGGGTCGCCCAACATCGCATAGAATTCGCTCTTTTCATCTACCAGTTCGGGAACAAGCGCCCGTATGTCGTAGTTCCGAAACACTCTCGGATCGACGGCGGCCATAATCTCTCCTTCCAAGTAAAAGCTTCTTCTTTTTGGCGTGCCTTATATGCTACCGCAGTTCAAACCATTTTACAACTATGTCTCCTCCTCTCGTCAAAAGCAGACACGCAGCATCTCTTCACGCCGTATTTTGTGACAAAGGTGCCCTTACATCTCAGCCCTACCCCTTCCCCTCAAGGCCGACGCCCTTCCCCTCAGCGCCCTTTCCCTCAGAACTGGTGGGAATGGAAACTTAAGATTTCTCGCCTTCGGCTCGAAATGACAGTTGTTTATCTCGTCTGCGACTCGAAAGGACAGGCGTATCCCCGGCTCTTCAAGCCCCCACCCCCACTCCCCTCCCCCCATTGGGGAGAGGGGCACCTCGCGGTGGGCAACTCAAGGCCGACGCCCTTCCCCTCAAGGCCGCTAGGGCTGAAACCCAAGATTTCTCGCCTCCGGCTCGAAATGACAGGCGCCTTCGGCTCGAAATGACAGTTGTTTATCTCGCCGGCTCTTCAAGTGCGTTGCTGTCCGCAAGGATGGAAAGGATGAGATAGGGGCGAAAAGATGGGCTTGCTCCACGAATGGCCTCTAGCACAGAGAGCCTATAACCCCTCAGCCCAAATTCCCGCACCCCTACTAGGCAGCTCATTCCCCACCGAATGGAAGAACCCCAGTGCAGAAAGAGGAGAACCAGCAGGTTAAAAGGTGCAGGACCTTGCAGTAACAACCGCTTCCCTCTTTCTGCTTTAAATAGCAACAACGAATTGGGGAAGCAAACGATGCTTTTGACATATCTCACCAAAACCAAACTGAACCGCCGCCCCCGTTCTCAACCCATCCGACAAGCATGGCGAAACGGCCTCGCCCTCTGCGCCGTCGTGGCCGGGTTGGGCGCGGCGACCCAACATAGCAAGGCGATTACTCTGCCGATAGAGGTCTTCGGAACCGCTTCAGGCGGTGCGAGTGTACGCTTCTTCGCCCCTCCCTCCTCCGATAACACCCCCATCACCACCCTGGTTATGCGGGTGCATGGTGTGGAGTACCCAGGAGAGGCCAGCGTGCGCGTCAACAACGGAACTTGGATTCCGCTCGATAACCAACATGTCACCATCCTCGGACCCGGCATTGCCGGCGATTTTGGCGGCATCGGCGGAAGCCCCATCTCCACCTTCGACCTCTCCATCCCGCTGCCCGCAGACGATATTCCCAAAGTAGGAGCGGTAAACCTCATCAGCTTCCGCTTCAATCAAACCAACGGCATCAACAGCGGGTGGAGGGTGTTAAACTTCAATTTCCGCCACGCCGATGGCAGCAACGTGCTGCCCGCCTCCATGTTCACGCAGGACGACCCCTCTACCTGGAAGCCACCGCTCAACGACCCCGCCGACATCGCTGCCGGCCAAGCGCTTTGGCAGAACGCCACGTTGAAACTGAATAGCCTTCCAGGCGCCCCCACCATCAAGGCGCACTGTGGAGACTGCCATGCCACCGACGGACGAGACCTCAAGTACTTCAACTACTCCAACTACTCCATCATCGTCCGCTGCATGTTCCATGGCCTCTCCTACCAACAAGGTGAGCAAATCGCAAGCTACATCCGCTCCCTCCCCGCCTCCTACGGCAGCAAGTACGCAAGACCCTGGAACCCACCCTATCAGCCAGGCCCAGGGTTAGATAGCCATGGCGCTCAGGAGTGGGCCGCAGGGGCCGGTATTGACGCCGTCCTCCCCAACGATGCGGCTATGCTGCCTTACCTGTTCCCCAACGGCATCAACGCACAGGCCACATCGGTTCATGGGTATTTGAACATGCGGGAACTGCCCATTGACATGCCCCTCCTCGACTGGAACCATTGGCTGCCCACCATGTCTCCCGTAGACTATACCGTCAACTTCTACGCCCCGGCCAACACCACCAGCCCGTTCGTTACCTCCTGGTCAGGACGTTACTTCCGCATCCTCAATAACCTCCAAAATAACTTCAACCACTACCTCAGCAAACCATTAGGAGGAACCCGACCCGATGGAGCCCCTCTCATGACCTCCGACTTTAAAACAGACCAAGATGCTTGGACTACAGGGAAGCTGACATGGTTACCGCAGTTGGCTTCGGATGTGACCACAGACCAACAGAAGGCGGAGGTCATCTACTCGTTGGCTCAGTGGCGCATGGTGCGGGCATGGGAAATCCAGCAACGGTTTGGGCTTGACACGATGGGGAAGGCGATATTCACCAACATCGGCTCCTCTTCTAACGACCGCATCGAGCCGTTGACCTGGTCGAATGCCTTCGCCTTCGACTTAGCTCCCAAAGCGTTGCACACGGAAGATGGCACCATTACGGACGCATCGGGGAACAAGATACTGAGCCAAGGTGTGCCTTTGGGCAACAGTTGGGCTGGGAACCAGTATCTGAACGACGATTGGTACTGGATGCAGTTGATCCTCAATCCTGGCAACGGCAAGGGCTATGGGAATGTACCCGTGGACTGGGGCTATATCCCCGATGTAACGGCACGTACCGGGCAGGTTACAGGACAGAGCCAATGGTTGCGCTTAGTTGCCCTGGTCATTAAGGGGAGCCAGGAGCGCGATAACGGGATAGGGTATGTAATGAACACTCGGTGGGACAGCAACGACCCCGGCTGGAACCCCTATCGAGTGGACTACCTGCAAAAGCTCTTCTATTGGCTGAATGTGGGGCAGGGTGAGGTGAGTTCTCAGGTGAAAGCCCAAGTGCTGGATGCGATGATACAGAGTTGGCTGACAAAGAACGAGGAGTACACGGTGTCACAGTGGTTTACTCCGTGGCAGACGCCTCAGGCGCAGCAGTGGGACCCTTCGATGAACCCCAATGCCCTTCCGGTATGGTACTCCAACACCTTTGAAGGGCAGGTCTATACCTGGCTTCAGAGCGCTCTCACCGCGGGTGTCTCTACCACAACGGTGGATTCGGTGGTGAACTGGCTGAACACCATGTGGCCTCGTGTGGATTGGCACACCGTGGCCTATAACCCGCAAGCGACGGGATACTATCATAATAATGTACCGCTGAAACCGGTGCAGATCACGGCTCAGTAGCACCCTACCAGGGAAGATAAACGGCAGGGGAGCTTACTGTCACGGTAAGCTCCCCTGTTTCTGTCCAGAGAATCAGGAGGCGATTCGCACCTCGTGCACCCGCAACAAGCCCTCCTCTGCCCTGGCGTGGAGCAAAGAGCGATTTTGGCAGTATACTTTACAAGGAACCGTTCTGGGCACAGCAGGGGTAAAGAGAACTGATCGCGATCGGTTCCCAGGAGGACCTATAAAGAGATGCGACCCATTCGGCATTCCCATATTCAACGGAATCCACTTGCCCTTATCGTATTTAGGCGGCTTCTGCCGCTGCTCCTGCTGCTCGTGGGGCTTGCCCTGCCCCTTTGGGTGCCGCAACGTGCGGCAGCGGATGTCCCCCCACTTACCATGCCGCTCGAGGTGATGGGGCCGGATGGTACCACGGTTCGCATCAAGCTGATGGCCGATTCCACCACCCTGCCCATCCTATCCCTGCGCGTTCATGGGCTAGAGGATGAACAAGAGGCTTCGATCCAAATCAACAACGGCGCCTGGATTCCTTTGGATAACGCGCACTGCACGATTGTGGGGCCGGGAATTTCGGGCAAGTTCGGGGGCATTGGAGGCAGCCCCATCACGCTGTTTGACCTCAAAGTGCCCTTTAACCGCGATTGGCTGCGAATCGGAGAGAACACCATCACCTTTCGGTTTAACCACAGCAACGGCATTAATTCGGGCTATCGCGTGCTGGGGGTGCACTTTGAGAACGGGCCTGTGCCCCAATACGTTTGGGACGACCCCGCGAAATGGAAGCCGCCTTTGGACGACCCGAAGGATATTGCCGAGGGGAAGGCACTTTGGCAGAGCGCCACCCTCGTCTTAAACGATCTGCCCAACGCCCCCACCATCAAGGCGCACTGCGGAGACTGCCATGCCACCGACGGACGAGACCTCAAATACTTCAACTACTCCAACACCTCCATCATCGTCCGCAGCATGTTCCATGGCCTCTCCTACCAACAGGGTGAGCAGATCGCAAGCTACATCCGCTCCCTCCCCGCCTCCTACGGCAGCAAGTACGCAAGACCCTGGAACCCACCCTATCAGCCAGGCCCAGGGTTAGATAGCCATGGCGCTCAGGAGTGGGCCGCAGGAGCCGGCATTGACGCCGTCCTCCCTAACGATGCGGCCATGCTGCCCTATCTCTTTCCCCCCTCTAAGGGAAGCGTCCCCACTTTGGCGGATATGCTCAAGGTGACCAACGTTCACGGTTATTTAAACATGCGGGAACTGCCCATTGACATGCCCCTCCTCGACTGGAACCATTGGCTGCCCACCATGTCTCCCGTAGACTATACCATCAACTTCTACGCCCCGGCCAACACCACCAGCCCGTTCGTTACCTCCTGGTCAGGACGTTACTTCCGCATCCTCAATAACCTCCAAAATAACTTCAACCGGTATCTAAGCAAGCCTTTGGGAGGTACCCGACCCGATGGAGCCCCTCTCATGACCTCCGACTTTAAAACAGACCAAGATGCTTGGACTACAGGGAAGCTGACATGGTTACCGCAGTTGGCTTCGGATGTGACCACAGACCAACAGAAGGCGGAGGTCATCTACTCATTGGCTCAGTGGCGCATGGTGCGGGCATGGGAAATCCAGCAACGGTTTGGGCTTGACACGATGGGGAAGGCGATATTCACCAACATCGGCTCCTCCTCCAACGACCGTATCGAGCCGTTGACCTGGTCGAATGCCTTCGCCTTCGATACCTCCTCTAAAGCTCTCCATATTGAAGATGGAGCTTTACGCGATGCCAACGGAAATAAGCTCTTGAGCCAACCGACACCTTTAGGAGGCAGTTGGGCAGGGAACCAATATCTGAACGATGCTTGGTACTGGATGCAACTCATCCTCAATCCGGGCAACGGCAAGGGCTATGGGAATGTACCCGTGGACTGGGGCTATATTCCGGCAGTCATTGCCGGCACCGGTCGAGTAACAGGAGAGAGCCAGTGGTTGCGAGTAGTCGCCCTGATAATTAAGGGCAGCCAGGAGCGCGATAACGGGATAGGGTATGTAATGAACACTCGGTGGGACAGCAACGACCCCGGATGGAACCCTTGGAGAGTGGATAGTATCTTCTTTGTAATGTATCTGCAGAACTGGGGCAAGACCACCCTAAGTCAGGCGCTCCAGAGCCAGATTGTGGATGCGATGATACAGAGTTGGCTGGCAAAGAACGAGGAGTACACGGTGTCGCAGTGGTTTACTCCGTGGCAGACGCCTCAGGCGCAGCATTGGGACCCTTCGATGAACCCCAATGCCCTTCCGGTATGGTACTCCAACACCTTTGAAGGGCAGGTCTATACTTGGCTCTCAGGGGCAAAGAAGGCCGGGGTTAGCGACCACACGCTTATTCGCGTGGTCAAATGGCTGCAGACGATGTGGCCACGGGTGGATTGGGCGGTGGTGGCGTTTCAACCCGAAAAGCTGGGCCACGATCATAGCCATGTCCCACTGATACCGGAAGAAGCTGCCTCACAATGACTTCCTTAGAAACATAGCTCTTCAAATAACAAGACAGGCTTGGAAGAGGGCGACGCGTCTCGCCACGTGTTAACAGAAAAGACGCCCATAGGAGATGGTGTAGTTGAGCGAGCGGCAGCGCTCCCCGATCTTGCGCGCGGGCACGCCGGCAACGATGGTGTAGGGAGCCACATCCCTTGTCACCACAGCGCCGGCGGCCACCACCGCCCCCTCCCCAATGGTCACCCCCGGTAAGATCAGTGCGCGGGTGCCGATAAAAGCATAGTCCTGAATAGATACCCTCCCCACTCTGCCGGCAAAAGTGGGGCTTTGCGGATCGTGATCGGCCGTGAGGATGCAGACCTCGGCGGAAATGGAAACGTTGTTGCCGATGTAGATACCCCCGCGGGTATCGAGGCGACAACGTTGGTTGACAACGCAGTGATCCCCCATAACAAAGTTGCCGCGCATATCAAACCAAGCGCCCATGAAGATGTAGCTGTCCTGTCCAATCTGAAATCGCATTACGCGGCGATAGAAGAGTAGGCGAACCCAATGGGAGGGAATGCAAGCAATGATATGATGGGTTATATGGAGAACGACTTCGGAGACAATATATCGCAGAGAGAGTTTCTTATTTGCTCCCTCCTCCGCCCACAATCGTCCAGAATCTGCGGCGCTGCTCCTCCAGCATAAACTGTGAGCGCGCCAATTGCTGTGCGTTCTCCACGATCTGCGGCGCACACTCGCCGGCCTCAAGCAGGCACCGTGCCACCGCTTCCGGCTCCAGACTCGTGGCAAGCACGGCCGCCTGATGCCGCGACAGCAGGCGCCCTGCAGCCGCCTCCGAGGGCCCGTGGTACAAAATGGGCAAGCCGCTGCCCAAATAGGTCACCAACTTTGTGGAGAGGCTGTAGCGCCAAAACATCTCATACTCCGGGCCGAAAGGAAGGGGCAGATAGAGCAGATCGGCCTCCTCCATATCCTTTTCCACTTCCCCCTCGGAGGCCCACGGCAAGGCACGCACCGGCAGCCCACGAAAAGAATCGGGAACGGCGCTGCCGCGTACGGTCAGCGAAACGGACAGTGTCGGATGCCTCTGCCGAATAAGGGCAAGCGCCTTGGCGAGCGCGGCAAACGTGGCCTCATAGCTAAGATGAATGGCGCCGGCAAAGTAGATGCGAAAGCTGTTTTTGGGTCTCTCGCGAAGGGGGTGAATGCGCTCCAAGCCATCCGTCACCACCGTCCAGGGGCGTTTGCCGTAGAGGGCATCTAGCCCATCGCCCATCTCCTCCGAGATCACCATCCGTGCATCGGCATTTTGCCAAACTTCCCCCAAGCATTTTTGCCAATACGCGAGTCGGAAATCTGAAGCGAGGTTATATTCAAGCCGATCATGCACGGTGAGAAACAGAGGCAGATGCCTCTCCCTTGCTACCCGATAAGACACCCAGAAATCGGGGCCGTGGGCGATGGCATGGATCCGATCAATGCCTTTCTCGAAACAGAGCACGGCCAGGCGCTTCTGTTGCTTTGCCTGATCACGCAGCAGATAGTCGAAGTAGGGACGCAGACGCGTCGCCTCGAGCCGCCCTAAAAGCGGCCTTGGAGGGAGATGCAGTTCAGGGACGAACGCGGTGGGTGGAGGAGGGTTCACCCCCAGACAGATGGAAAGAACAGGCTTAGGCGCATCTTTTAACAAGGCTCTTAAGATGCGAGAGCCTCCTCCCGGAGCACCCACCCCAAAAGCTTGTGTGCAGGCTAGCATGGCTTTATGGAACGCCCTTTCGTAACCGCAAAAGGCCTCTCTTTGCTCGGACAGAACACAGCTCTCCCTCCTGGTCGCACAACCTTGAGGACAAACCCGTTTTCGCCCGTCACGGAATAAGGTTATTGTGTATATTATAGGCTAAACTCGCGGTCAGGCGAAGCTTCCTCTCATGCAGACGCCTGTGAACTCCAGAATCGCTATCGGGCTTATAAGGCCTGGAGCTGCCGTCCCTCCACAAATCTCGCGTTCCTACCGAACCGCTTTCGGGCTATATACCAATCGGAGATAAAAATTTCCTGACAAACCGTCTATAATGTTAAAACAGTGAATTGGGAGACGGGCAATGCAACAACTGCCTACAGAACCTGGTCTGGTAAGCATCATCACCACGACGTACAATCGCACGCATTACCTAAAACAAGCTATCGAAAGCGCCCTAAAACAGACCTATCCTCACTTCGAAATGATCATCTCTGATGATGCCAGCACCGAGGATGTAGAAAGCGTTGTCGCCGGTTTCAAGGACTCACGCCTGAGATACCGACGCAATGAAACCAACTTAGGAATGTGCGCGAACATTCGTGCCGCGCTCATGGAGGCGCGTGGGGAGTTTTTTGCCTATCTGAACGATGACGATATGTGGGAACCGACATTTCTCGAAAAAGTTGTCGCCCCGATGATGCAAAACCCAGAAATTACCGTGAGTTTTTCTGATCATTACGTAATGGATGAAAATGGTACCATTGACTCTACTCTGACCGACACTCTGTTTCAACGATACGCCCGTAATGTGCTCCCACCCGGGCTTCATCAGCCCTTCTACCAACTTATGGTTCAATCTACTATCCCCTGTGCTCAGGCCAGCCTATTTCGCCGCAGCATCCTTCGAGAAAAAGGCATTCCCCTCGAAGTCGGCACCTGCTATGATCGCTGGACGGGCTATTTAGCCTGCCGCAAGGGCCAAGCGGCCTACTACACTCCGGAACGCCTCACAAGATATCGCGTTCATGGTCGTTCCTGCACTTCAGGTGCCGGTTCTGGCAGTTTGGAGCGCGCCTTGGAGTGGAATCACTCTTTTATCTACTACTACAACGCACTCCTTTCCGATTCTGACTTCCATTCGTATCGTGCAACGCTAAAGAGACAGCGAGCTATCTCTCTTAGGATACTGGCGAATACGTACTTAGCCTACGGTCAGGGAACGAGGGCAAGACAGTATCTTCTACGCGCTCTACAAGATCACCCAAATCCGAAGGGTGCCATGAGCCTAGTCATCAGCTTTATGCCGAGTCTCATGCAACAAAGAATCCTTCAAAAGCTTCGTGCATCAGGTGGCTAACTACGCGCATCATCTATCTCCTAGCCCCTGCCGTCCCAGAAAGAAAGAGGGTTGCCCTCCTGTAAATTCCGATCTGACCGAACGGAGATAAAGATTTCCCTGCAAACCGTCTATACTTAAAAAGAAGGATTCCATTCTTAGCGGAAAGGAGCCGCAGGTTGCAGGTCGCTTTGCCACCATCTCCAGCACAACGAACCGATCGCCCCACGGCGCCCCGGCGCTTGCCGGAGATCGATTGGTTTCGAGCGCTCGCCATCTGCTACATGGGTCTTACACATGGCGAATTCCACATGGACAACCCACCTTCATGGGCAGCTACGCTGGCGATGGGCGGCATCTATTTCTGCTATGTGGGCTTTCTTATGAGCTTCGGTATGGCTCAAGCAATTATCTGCCATCGAGGTCTGCTGCTACGCCCCGAAGGAAGGAAGCGCTTCTTGCGGCAAGCCGGTATGATCCTGCTGGGCTACTATCTCATCGCTTTCGGAGGCAACTTCATGATGCTAGCCCACCTGCCTCGAGGGCAGATCGGCTCCGTCGTCCTCCGCATGCTGCTATTGCTCAACGTGCCGAAGGCAGGCGATTTTTTTCTTTCGTTCCTGCTCTATCTTCTATGTGTTCTCCTGTTTCCGAAAATCGTCAACATCCTCGTTGCCAATCCGGTAGTTGCTCTGCTCGGCGCCTCAGGGATGAACCTTGTCGGCAACTTTCTAGCAAGGCACACTCCAACCGCCGTTTCAGGCTGGTGGAAGATGGTTTTTGGAGTGCAGCCCGATGCGCGCACCTTCCCTGTCTTCGGTTATGCGCCGCTGCTCGTGTTCAGCATTCTGCTGGGCTGGAGCTACATCCATGCGGAAAATCGTCAGCGTTGGGTGCGCACCGTCCTGCCTCTCGCTCTGCTGGTGGCTGTCGGGGGCAACCTTCTTCGCGTGGTTGCCGTGAAGGAGCCTTGGCGAAGTCTAGCCGCCCTCACACCGGTTCCCGGCCTGCTTTACCTGCTCAGTGCCGGCGCCCTGGGCACCGCTGTCTTCTGCGGAATGAGCCTTCTGCGACAACGTCTTCCCACCCTTGATACGGCCCTACTAGGACGTTTCCTCAATTTTGTGGGGCGGCATTCTTTCTGGATTATCGTGTGGCAGTACCTATGGATAGGATTTCTGGTGGATGCCCTCAACCTTTCGATAACGACGCAGACGGCTACCGTGTTCTACCTGCTCGCAATCGTGTTTTTACCTCCGCTTTCGCTCTTCCTCGCCCAGAGGCTGGAGGCCTGGTACCAAAACACCGCGCCAACGCCGGTGAGGAGGCCTTAGGATGCGTCTAGGGATCATCGCTCCGGCTCTGCCCCCGCAACGCGACGGCATCGGGGATTATATCGTCAACCTGGTGCAGGTGCTGAAGGCGCAGCACAGCATCGCGGTCTTTATTCCCCAGGAGCGCACCTTCCACCCCATTCCCGGGGTCGAAATCGCCACCCCTTTCTCCTACTCTCATCCCAAAAGCGTTCTCAACCTCGCGAAGGTGGCGGCGGACTATAAGCTCGATTGGTTGCTGCTTCAGTACAATCCCTTCAGCTATGGGCGATGGGGCTTCAACCCCTGGCTGCCCTATGCCATGCGGGCTGTAAAGCGGCAGGGCATCCATTTCGCCGTGATGTTTCATGAAACCTTTGTGCCGGTTCTCCACTGGAAGTTCGCCATTATGACCACCTGGCAACGGCTTCAGGCAAGGGAGCTTTGGCGTGCCTCCGAGCGCTGCTTCATCTCGATAGAGGCCTGGTGGCATGAGCAGCTCGCCCGATGGCGCGGGGGCCCGCGCCCCCTTCACCTGCCGGTCGGTTCCAACGTTCCCTACCTGGGCATTCCGCCCGATCAGGCGCGCACCAGGCTTTCTATCCCATCGGATACACTGGTGCTTGGCTACTTCGGAACGGTTCACGGGGCCCTTTTGATGAATCGCTTCCATGACGCGCTGAAACGACTTCAGAGCCGCTCGATCCCCTCTCTGTTTCTCTATATCGGCCCCAACAACCAAGAGATGTGCGCCCTTTTCGACAACCTGCCGATCATTGCCGAGGGTCATTGCCCTCCTGAGGAAGCCTCGCTGCGCCTTTCGGCCATTGACATCTATCTTGCCCCCTTCGTGGATGGGGTTTCCACCCGACGCAGCAGCTACATCACGGCGTTAGCCCATCGGCTTCCTTCGGTGGGAACCATCGGAGTGCATACCGACTCTCTTTGGCCGCCGGCCAACGGCAAGGCGTTTTTGCTTTCTCCTGTAGAGGACGAAGAGGCGTTTCTCGATGCCGTTACGCAGCTCGCCCTCCACCCCGAACGGCGAACGGCCGTTGGGTTGGAGGCCCGGACGTTCTATGAGGCCCACTTTCGTTGGGAGCAGATCGGAGCGCAGCTTATAAGCCATTTAGCCCAAGAGGTAGGCAATGAATGACGATTTAGAACTCCTTACGACCAAAAGCCAATCGAAGACACTCGGCCCCTATTATACGCTCGACGCGTGGCGCGAGGTCGCTAGCCTATGGGTTATGGGCTTTCACCTGTCCGCCGTTATCTTGTCCTTCTACCGTGCTCTGAGCGATAGCCTCTTCTACCGTCTTATGCAGCAGGGCTATCTAGGGGTACAACTGTTCTTTGTCATTAGCGGATACTGCATTATAAATGCTGCGGCGACTAATCTGCACCGTGACCGAAAGCCCTTGAAATACTTGAAGGCCCGAATCCGGCGTATCTTTCCAACCTATTGGGCCGCTTTAATTCTGGCGCTTATTGTGACCTCAGCGGCCCTCGTTTTAGACCCGCACGGACGGACGGCACAGAATTTACAGCAACAGCATCTTCTTCGTGCGCCTAAAGCTCCACAGGAGATGTTACTGCTTTTAGGCTACAATTTTACGCTTACTGCTGTCCTGTTCCACCAGATTCCCTTTATCCTGCCGGCATGGACACTCTGTTACGAGGTTGCCTTCTATCTCATTGTCGGTGCCACTTTGTGGTGGGTGGTGCAATACCGGAAAGATGAAGAGACCCTGTTACGAATTCTTCACGGGCTTACCCTGCTCTGCCTCCTCTACCTGCTAGCCTTCTCTCACTATGTCTATCCGCTGAACCTGTGGCCACAGTTCGGTTTGGGCATCCTCGTTTACGATTGGCTACGCTTTCCATCCCACCGCCCCCGTTTCATGCTGTTTTTGACCGGCCTAGGCATCCTCGGTTTGAGTCTTTTCAAACCGCACCTCTCACTAGGCTTTGTCTTTGCGAGAACGCTATTCCCCCAATTTCTCATCAGTTGGTTGTTCGCACTCCTTCTGATCTCGTTGCATCGTTTTGACAGCCATACCACAACGATGATGTTCCTACGGCCGCTTTTCAAAATCGGTGTTTTCTCCTACAGTCTTTACATAACGCACACGATCTTTCAGGGAATTAGCCATCATTTCATGCAAAAACTCCATCTGTCTGCCGAGTTCCATCCTCTTCTTTTTCTTACAGGCAGCGCCATAGAGATCGGGTTCGCCTATCTCTTTTACCTAGTCTTCGAGCATCCCTTTATAAGCACACGAAGACAGAAGATGGTAAAAGCGATGCAACATGTGTCAGCAGAACCTGCGACAACAACATAAGAAGCCTATACCGGAGACTAATCCGTGCGCATACTCATCGTCATGCCTCTAGCAGAACAGCGTGGTGGAGCGGAACTGCTCCTTGTAGACCTTCTGCGTGCAGGGTTGAACCTGGCGCAATGGGAAGCGATCTTCCTGCAACCGGAAGGCCCCCTCATCCTACAGCTTGAGAGCCTGGGTGTGCCGACCTGCGCCACAGCTGCCGGGCGTATACGACAGCCCTACCAATACTTAAAAACCCTCCGTTTTCTTGTAAAACAGATACGGCGTGTTCGCCCCGATTGCGTGTTCAGCTGGATGAGTAAAGCCCATCTTTACGCTGGCCCGGCCGCTTGGCTCACGCATACTCCGGCGCTGTGGTACCAGCACGGCATTCCCGCTTTAAACAACACCTGGGATCGCGCCATCGCTCGCATCCCCGCAAAAGGGATAGTGGCAACCTCGCAAAAAGCGGCGGATGAACAGACAAAACTGCGACCCCACCGCCCCATGCTCGTTGTGCCTCCTGGCACCGACCTTCAACGCTTTGACCCTCTCGCTTTGGAGCCAGCTTCCATTTTACGGGAACAACTCGGGCTTCCCACCACAGGAGCGCTGATCGGCATGGTGGGGAGGCTGCAACGCTGGAAAGGGATGCACACGCTGATCGAGGCCATGCCGCTTATACTTCAGGCCTTCCCCGACGCTCACTGCGTGATCGTGGGTGGGGAGCACGCTTTGGAACCGGACTACCCCGCCTACCTGCAGCAGCGCATAGGGGCTTTGGGGCTGCAAAGCCGCGTGATTCTTGCGGGTTTTCAGAAAAATGTGGAACAATGGATTCAAGCGTGTGATGTGTTTGTGCACGCCTCCGACAACGAGCCGTTCGGCATCGTGGTTATCGAGGCGATGGCGTTAGGGAAGCCGGTGGTGGCCGGGGCCGAGGGGGGGCCGCGGGAGATCATCACCGAGGGCGTGGATGGCCTATTCGCGCCCTATGGGCAGCCGGAAGCGCTTGCCCAAGCCGTGCTGCGCTACCTGCAGAACCCGGAGTTTGCGCGCCAGATGGGAGAGGCCGCCCGCCGAAGGGCGCAAGAGTTTTCCATTCAGCGCTACGCCCAGCGCTTCGTGAAGGCCGTGCAGACCCTGCTGAGCGGATAGAGAGTGGGAGGGAGAGACCCAATTGACGATACGCACAACCGATAGTGACCTGTTTTCAGAGAACTACGTCCTTCGCCTTCCCGGCGCCGGGGGTGGTGAGCGGAAAGTATCCCTGTTGGAGATACTCATTCCTTCTATCCTTCTCCTCGGCGCCATGCCCTTTGTCATCAACTCGATGCTGGGCCTACGCTGCCTTATGGCGGGAGCGTTTTTCATCCTTTTCTTCTCCCTCCGCCGCTCTTCAGCATTCCCGATACTTGCCCTCATTTACCTCTCTATTTTAGGGGGCGTGCGACGCAACCTTATCCCCATTATGGGAGAGTTCCATGTAGACCCCTTGCTTGTGGTGATACCACTTACCGTTGGCCTCATCTGGTTTGGAAAACTCCTGCGGCTTCAAATCCCCCTCGATAACCCGATCGCTAAGGTGCGTGCGGTACTGTTAGGCCTTATGCTCACCATTGGCCTCCTCAACCCAAGCCAAGGCGGCGTGACGGTGGCTTTAGGCGGCGCCATGTTTCTCGTGATTCCGGTGCTCTGGTCTTTTGTCGGCCGCGACCTCGGAGATCGCAAAACGTTGCGAACGCTCTATACGATAGCCCTCATCATTGCGGCCTGCGGGGCACTCTACGGTACCTACCAAACCCTCTACGGCTTCACAAAAGGGGAGCGAATGTGGCTGGCGAGTGATCCGAACTATACCTCTATTAACACCGGAGGAGCGATTCGTCCGATGTCGTTCTTTACCTCTGCAGGCGAATATCCCTCCTTTCTGGCCCTCTGTTGTGTTCTCACAGTGGCTTTCCTCTTATCGGGCAGATGGTGGGTGCTGCCGTTTCCTCTCCTTCTGCTGGCCGGCATGTTTTATAGTGGCGTTCGGGCCCCTATCGTTTTCTCTCTCATGGGCGTCATTGTGTTATGGAGCGTTCGAGGGCGCTCGATGCAAGCCTGGGTTCCGCGCCTTGCCTTGGCCGCCCTCATCGGCGGGGCCGGACTGATCTACGGGGTCAAAAGCGCGCAAAACCTCGCATTAAGTCCCAGCCAGGAATCCCTTGTTCAGCATCAAGTGGAAGGCCTCTCCAATCCTGCTGACCCAACCCAATCAACAGCAAAGATCCATATCCAGTCGGCTTTCTATGGAGTAACCTCCAGTCTGCAACACCCGCTCGGGCTTGGTTTAGGAACGGTGACCCTGGCAGGCTACCAATTCGGTCAAGCAGCCACCAATATGGAGATAGACTGGTCCAACATGTTCCTCGCACTCGGGCCCCTTGGAGGCATCATCTATCTGCTCTTCATCGCGACAACGCTGTGGTGTGCTTTCAAAGTCTGGCATTATTCTCGCTCTTTTGCAACCCTGGCGATTCTGGGTGTGCTTATCACCTCTCTCAACGCTTGGCTCAACGGCGATAACTACGCGGTTGCTATGCTGGTGTGGTTCAGCATCGGCGCGCTGGAGCGAGAGTATGTACAGCTCTTCGGCGCTAAAAGGTTGCAGCCGATCCATAGAGGCTCCGCTTCAACGGCGGCACCGGTTCAATAGCATGTGGTATCGTTGATGACAGATCAACAGTCATAAACATCGCAATTGCCCTGCATCGCATCCGTAAAAACGACGGCCACGCACGCGTGAACTACGAGATCGTTCGCGGTGCCCTTCGGCACGACCATAAGGTCGCTTTGGCGGCATCTACCTGGATCGGTTCGCCTCACTACATCGAGATCGGGGACGATGTGCTGATCGGAGCTGGAGCCAAGATCATCGCCAAACCGGACTGCGGGCTACGCATCGGCAATGGCGCCCAAATTGGGGCCAACGCCGTGGTGACGAAGGATGTGGCGGACGGAGAAACGGTGGTAGGTGTGCCGGCGCGGCCTATTAAAGCGCCGTCCGCCCAGAACGAGTCGGCATTTTAGAGGGAAGCTATGCATATTGCCCTTGCCCTACATCGCATCCGTAAAAACGACGGCCACGGACGCGTAAACTACGAGGTCGTTCGCGGTGCCCTTCGGCACGGCCATAAGGTCACTTTGCTGGCCGCGGAGGTTGCCCCAGAGCTTTTGGAGCACCCAAACGTTACCTGGCTGAGACATCCCTGGCCGAAAAGGTACTCTACGCTGGTCGCCAATATGGTTTTTGCATTGGCTGCTACACGAACGCTTCGGAAACGTCGCAATGCATTCGACATCATCAAGCTAAACGGGTTCACCAGTTTTTACCCCGCCGATGTGAATGCTGTTCATTTTATACATAATCAGCGGCTACCCTCTCAAAGCTATCTGGCCAATGAACGCAATATTCCTTTTTATCATGCTGTTTATCGCAAACTCTATAACCACCTTAGTGCTCGTCTAGAACGGGATGCATTTCAAAAGTCAAAAGTGCTGGTCGCCGTCTCTAAACAGGTGCAAGAAGACTTATGGAAATATCTAAAGATACCACCGCAAAAGATAAGAAAGATCACTAACGGAGTAGATATTGCGGAGTTTTACCCTGGCGAGGAAAGCCGATCCCAGTTAGGTTTGCCAGAAGACATACCTATAGGTCTCTTTGCAGGAGATATCCGCACCTATCGTAAAAATCTGGATACGGTGCTAGCCGCCCTGGCGCAGGTTCCCCAACTGCATCTGGCCGTGGCGGGCGACACGCATAACAGCCCCTTTCCCGCGCTCGCCGAGAAGCTGGGGGTGGCCGAACGGGTGCACTTTCTCGGTTTTCGACGCGACATTCCAAAGCTGATGCGCGCCGCAGACCTCTTCGTCTTTCCCTCTCGCTACGAAGCCTGCTCGCTCGCCCTGCTGGAAGCCATGGCCTCCGGCCTGCCCATCGTTACCGCCCAGACGGCCGGCGGCTGTGAGCTGATCACCCCCGAAAGCGGGGTCGTTCTGCCCGACCCCAACGACGTGTCGGCCCTGGCCGAAACGCTCTGCTCCCTTCTCGCCGAACCGGAACGCCTTAAGGCCATGGGGCGCGCCGGGCGCGCCATCGCCGAACGCCACTCCTGGGAGATAATGGCTGACCAATACACCGCCCTTTTCGAGGAGCTGCACCCCTCATGAGACGCCTGCTTTGCATCGCCACCGCCGGCGGGGGACAGGATGCCATCCGCATGCGGCGCCTTACAGAAGGCCTTGCCGCGGAGTGCACCTATCACGATGTAGACCGTAAACTGCCGCGCCGCGCTGCCATGAAGCAGGTGCATCGCCTGCTCCGCTCGGCTCCCTGGGACATGGTCTACTTGGAGGGAACGGGCATCGCCGGAGGTTTGCCTCTCATTTGGGAGGCGAGGCGCCGTGGGCTACGCTACCTTGTTTCGTCCGGTGACCCGGTAGGCGGTTTTTTTCTGGTGACTCAAGGTCGCCTCTACGGCTGGGTTTTTGGAATTTACGAAAAACTCCTCTATCGCCACTGTGTGGGCTTTATCGGTTGGACGCCTTACCTCACCGGCGTCGCCCTGCACTTGGGAGCGCCTAGAGGAATCACCATCGAGGGGGCGGTAGACCTTAGTCTGTTCACCGTGCCTACCGCCCAACAGCGTGAGGAGGCGAAACGCGCCCTCGATATTCCGCAGCAGCACCTGGTGTGTGGCGTGGTGGGCAGCCTCAATTGGACGGAGCGCCAACGCTACTGCTACGGGCTGGAACTTATAGAAACCCTCAAGCTTTTGCAACGTGACGATGTAACCATGCTGATTGTGGGGGATGGGAGCGGGCTGGAGCGACTGAAGGCAGCCGTGCCGGCTCCCCTGCGAGAACGCGCCCGATTTACCGGGCGGCTTCCTCGAGAGAGAGTACCTTGCGCCCTTCACGCCATGGACGTCGGGTTCATCACGCAAACGTTGGACAGACTCGGCAGTTTCCGGCTCACCACCAAGCTACCAGAATACCTGGCTTCTGGGGTGGCCGTGGTCATGAGCCCCATTCCGGGCTATTACGACTATGTGGCGCCGGCAGGCTGGCCGCTTCCCCCCTATCACCCGGCCGATCCGGAACTTCACCGTCGTTGCGCCTTGTGGCTCGATGCCCTCACGTGGGAGGAGGTGCGTGAGCGTGCGGCCAACGCACGCCCCATCGCTCTACGGTTTGACTATCGAACCGCAAACGCGCGGTTTCGTAACTTCGTGGAGGAGCTTCTCTCTTAGTTTTTTTGCTTCATTCGTCGGTTCTAGAGGCAGTCAGCAAAGCAAGCCGACCCTGTTCGCCCCCTATCCCGCCCTTTCCCCCGATTCGGGAGGTGCTAGCGCACGGCGATGCAGCGGCCAGAGAGATAGGCGATTGTCGGCCTTGAAGAACCGATGATAAGACTGGCCTTTCGAGCCGAAGACGAGATGAACAACTGTCATTTCGAGCCGATACCACACCTGTCATTTCGAGCCGAAGGCGAGAAATCTTAAGTTTCCATTCTTACCAGTTCTGAGGGCGAGGGTGTGTGCCTTGAGGGGCAGGGGATGGGGCTGTAGCAACTGCCAATTCTGTGGCTCTAGAGGTAGTTTACAAAACAAGCCGACTTTGTTCGCCCCCTATCCTCTCCTTTTCCCCGATTCGGGAGGTGCTAGCGCACGGCGATGCAGCGGCCAGGGAGATAGGCGATTAAGGGAACGACACAGGCCGCAAAGGCGCCGTCCGCGAGGACGCCCACCGCGAGGTGCCCCTCTCCCAAATTGGGGGAGGGGAAGGGCGCCCTACCCCAGAAAATCTTTCGATTTTCTGGGGCCCCCTGTATCGGCCTTGAGGGGCGGGGGGGGTGGGGACTTGAAGAACTGGTGATACGACCGTCGTTTCGAGCCGAAGGCAAGATCAACAACAGTCCTTTCGTGCCGCAGGCGAGATGAACACATGTCATTTCGAGCCGATACCACAACTGTCATTTCGAGCCGAAGGCGAGATGAACACATGTCATTTCGAGCCGAAGGCGAGAAATCTTGAGTTTCCATTCCCACCGGTTCTGAGCGGAAGGGAGTGGGGCTGCAGAATGGCCACTTCAAAGCCCCCCTCTCATCCCCCCGCATGCGGGGGAAGCTTGCCCTCCCTCCCCCTGTAGGGGGAGGGGAAGGGCGCCCTGCCCCAGAAAATCTTGCGATTTTCTGGGGATCCCTTGTCGGCCTTGAGGGTTGGGGAGAGGCTTGAAGAGCCAGCGATACGACTGTCCTTTCGAGCCGAAGGCGAGATAAACAACTGTCATTTCGAGCCGATGCCACAACTGTCATTTCGAGCCGAAGGCGAGAAATCTTGAGTTTCAATCCCCACCGGTTCTGAGGGGAAGGGCGCCGTCCGCCAGGACGCTTACCGCCAGATGCTCCTCTCTCAAAACGACAGGAAAGTATATCCGCCCCCCTAAAATAAGGTATTTTTATACCGTGTTAGGAGAGAACCTGCTTTCAAAAGAGCGCTACGAATACCTTGTTCATAACTTTGCCTCCCAAGCCGTCCTGGTCGTAGGCGACATTATGGCCGACGAGTATCTACGGGGCATCGTCCGCAGAATATCCCCAGAAAGCCCGGTGATGATCGTCGAGGTGCAGAACGAGGAGCTGAAACCCGGTGGCGCGGCTAATGTGGCCCATAACCTATGCGCACTCGGTGCCAAGGTCTTTTTGGCCGGTTTCGTGGGCGAGGACGAGATCGGTCGCAATCTCTGTTCCATCATTGAACAGATCGGCATCCGTACGCACGCTGTCTTCTGCGATCCGTCCCGTCCCACAACGCGCAAAACCCGTATCATTGCGCAGCATCAACAGGTTTTAAGAGTGGATCGCGAACGTACCCATGAGGCACCAGCTTATCTCCAAATGAAGTTGGTGCAGGGGGTGCAAGAGGCTCTTCATAACGTAGATGCCGTGATCATCTCCGATTATCGCAAGGGAACTTTGACGAAAGAGACGGTGGCGACCCTCATTGCACGGGCACAACAGAAGGCGATTCCGGTGATCACAAACCCAAAGCCTGCGTCGGCAACATGGTTTTGCGGGGCAACGGTTCTTTCTCTGAATCAGTCGGAAGCCGAAGAGCTTGCAGGGCCTATGCCCTCTCACGGGAAAGCGTTTGTGGAGTATGGGGCCGCTTTACGAGAACGCCTCCAGGTGGAAATGCTGGTTACCACCCTCGGCCCTCGAGGCCTCGCCTATTGGTGCCAAGATGGGGAACATCGCCATGTTCCGGCACACCCCATTGAGGTCTACGACGTTGCCGGTGCAGGCGACACCACTATCAGTGCGTTGGCTCTGGCCCTCCTTAGCAAGGCAACTCCTCTCGAGGCGGCCTGTATCGCAAACCACGCCGGGGCCTGCGCGGTGCGCAAGGTGGGCGTGGCCACCGTCTCGCCAGAAGAGCTTCTGGCAGACTGGAACCAAGTTTGAGTTTCTCCCAACTTCGGATAGCGTAGGCAGCGTTCTCAGAGAGAAAGGTATCGCTTCTAAGCAGCAACATTTCACCGGAACAGGGCATGACCTCTTTATCAACGAAGCCGTTGCGCATTCTCCAAATCGGTATGGGGTGGTTCCCGGAACAGCCGGGCGGACTCGATCGCGTCTATTATGAAGTCTGCAACCGTCTTCAAAACCTTCCTGAGGTTGCCCTTCATGGATTGGTTGCCGGTTCTCCGCTCGTAGCCGAACAGAGCCGAGGAGCGATTCGCGCCTTCGCCTCCGCCAACACCGCCTTACCCCAAAGGCTTTGGGCGGCCCGCAAAGCCATTCGCGAAACGCTCCGAACGTTTCAGCCCAATCTCATCGCCGCGCACTTTGCCCTCTATACGTTCCCTGCACTCGATGCGTTAAGAGGAAAACCTCTTGTCTTTCACTTTCACGGCCCATGGGCGATGGAAGGATCGGCGGAGAAAGAGCGGGATATGGCTACACGCCTAAAAAAGAGCTTGGAAAAACGAGTCTATCAAAAGGCGCAACATTTTATTGTGCTCTCGAAAGCGTTCCAGGAGGTGCTTGCGCAAGAGTATAGCATTCCTAGAGACCGCATACATATTGTGCCAGGAGGCATTGAGGTAGAACGTTATGCCGATCTTCCCAGAGATAAACAAGCAGCACGCCGTCAACTCGGCTGGCCTCTGGAACGTCCCGTTGCGCTCGTTGTCAGACGACTGCGACGCCGTATGGGGCTAGAACTGCTTTTGCACTCCCTTGCTCGATTGAAGGAATCGTTTCCTGAGTTTTTGGTGCTCATTGCAGGCAAAGGGCCGCTCTCCCCAGTGTTGGAAACCCTCATTCAACAGCTAGGCCTCCAAAATCAGGTGCGTCTGATAGGTTTTCTGCCCGATGAACAGCTTCCAATAGCCTACTGCGCCGCGGATTTTACCATTGTGCCCACCGTAGCCTTAGAAGGCTTCGGGTTAATTACCATCGAATCGCTGGCCGCAGGCACCCCGGCACTCGTGACTCCCATTGGCGGCCTGCCAGAGGTTATCCGCCCCTTCCGACCGGAGTGGGTTACCGAAGCGGCCACCGAGGAGGCGCTTACCGAACGACTTCGCGCCGTGCTATCCGGGCAGATTCCCTACCCTCCCGCATTAGAGTGCCAAGAGTATGTGAGGCAGAATTTTGACTGGTCAATTATCTTACCAAAGATCGTTCAGGTCTATACGTTAGCGATGAACGAGCACCGTTCCGCTGCCCAACCCACAACAGGGAAGCCGACCTAGAGCCGTTTTCTTTTGCGATAGAGGGCCTTGAAGCCCACCGAAGGCGAGCGCAAGCGCAGGGTTGCCCATTTTGATGAGGCACCATACGGTGAAATATTCCAACAAGGCGATGTCGTGAAACTCGGCGTTGGGGCAAAGCCACCGATTTTCTGGGTCCCCGGCGTCGGCCATAAGGACTGTCTTTCACCTCGAAGCGAATCAGATCGGCACCCATGTCATTTCCACTGAAGGCGAGAGGGTTGGCCTTGAAGAGCCGGAGAGATAGACAACTGTCATTTCGAGCTGAAGGTGAGTGAACACGTGTCATTTCGAGCCGAAGGTGAGTGAACACGTGTCATTTCGAGCTGAAGGTGAGGTGAACACATGTCATTTCGAGCCGAAGGCGAGAAATCTTGAGTTTCAACCCCCACAGGGAGAATCGTCCCAACGAATCAACCCGCGTGCCTGCCCTATCTCTACCGGCCTATTCCGGCAGGGTTTGAACAACGGCCCATGCAGTATCGCGCTTTTTGCGCCGCACACGGTAAAATAGAGCAGACATCTTTATGGAGGTACAAACCGAAATGCCTGAGCCTGAACCGGTGAAAGTGACCGTTTTTGATGATGGCCCCATCGAAATTCAAGGCCCCGTTACCGTCTACAACGAGTTCGGTAAGGTGATCGCCACCTACGACTCCGAAGAGACTCTCTACCTCTGCCGCTGTGGTCACTCCAACGATAAACCCTTCTGCGATGGCAGCCACGACGACACCGGCTTCTGCCACAAAGTGCGCCCCAAAGAAGACTAGTTCCGTCTAACCATGCTTACCGCCTCGCAAAAGGTGCTCTCGGTCGGCATCTCTCCCTGCCCTAACGACGTCTTCATCTTTGGAGCGCTGATGCTCGGCAAAATCCCTACAGGGGGCCTTACGTTTCACTTCGACCTGCAAGACGTGGAAACCCTTAATCAGGCCGCGCAGCAGGCCGCGTTCGATATGGTGAAGATCAGCTGTGCCGCCTACCCGTTTTGCCAACAAACCTACGAAATGCTGCCTGCCGGTGGAGCGCTTGGGCGGGGAGTGGGGCCCCTTCTGCTTTCGACCGACGGCGTGTGGTCTCCAGAGCGGGAAACGCTGGTGCCGGGGCCGTTTACAACGGCTAACCTGCTGCTCGATTTCTATGCGAAGCGCCCTTTGCGGAAAGCCTACCGGCCTTTCGATGCGCTCTATAACTCCTTGTGTCGTGGAGAGGCTACCCAAGGCGTGGTGATCCATGAAAAGCGCTTCATCTACGTGCAAGATGGCCTCCATCTCATCCAAGACCTAGGAACCTACTGGGAAGAGCAGACCGGCAACCCCATTCCCTTGGGGGTTATTGTGGCGCGCCGCGACCTGCAGCTTCAGGGCGTTCTCACAGACCTTCTCCGGGCCAGCCTGCGCTACGCCTACGCGCACTACGAGGAGATATTCGCCCTCTGCAAACAGCACGCCCAAGACCTTCAAGAGGAGGTCATCGCCGCCCATATCCGGCTCTATGTGAACGACTACTCCTACGACCCAGGAGAGGATGGCCGCCGCGCGATGGAGTATCTGCTGCGGTATCGGCAAGAGGAGGTTTCCGCCCTCTAGAGGTGGCACTTAAAATTCGACTTGGAAAGGAACGAGAAAAGGCCGTGCGTATCGCCTGTTTCGATTGCTTTAGCGGCATTAGTGGGGACATGATTCTAGGTGCCCTCTTCGATGTGGGGGTAGACCCGCAAGCATGGCGTGCCGCCTTAGACCAACTGCAAGTGCCCGGCTACGACATCGCCATCACCCCCGTAAAGAAACAGGGCATCTCCGCCGTTCGTGTGGAGGTGAGGCTGCATGAGGCCGATACCGGCCACGGGCGCCATCTTTCCGACATTGCCGAAATTCTGGAACGAAGCCAGCTGCCTGAGAACGTTCGCAAACGCGCCCTGGCGGTTTTTACCCGTCTGGCCAACGCGGAGGCCAAAATCCATGCCACCACGCCGGAGGCCATCCATTTCCATGAGGTGGGTGCCGTGGATGCCATTGTGGATATTGTGGGCGCCTGTATTGGGTTAGAGATGCTGGGCGTGGAGAGAGTCTACTGCTCTCCCCTGCCCTTCAGCAGCGGCTGGGTGGAGTGTGCCCACGGCCAGATGCCCGTACCGGCCCCGGCCACCCTGGAACTGCTAAGCGGTTTTACCCTTCGTTTCGACTCGCGCAGCGAGGAGCTTATCACCCCCACCGGTGCCGCCATTTTGGCGGAGTTCGTGGAACGGGATGCCCAAGGGCACGTGCTCGGATTCCCGCCCCTGCGCCTGCTGAAAGTGGGCTATGGCGCCGGCAGCAGAGATACCGAGCAGCCGAACCTCCTGCGTCTCTGCCTTGCCGAAGAGCTTACTCCCGCAGACCTTGAAAGGGAGTGATACAGAACGGCTTTCACAGCCCGCCTTGACATGGGGGCGAGGGCGTGGCACTCCATGTCACCTCGAAGCGAAGCTGAGAGGTCTTCTCCTTTCATTTCCATTGAAGGCGAGAGGGTTGGCCTTGCAGAGCCGGTAATGCGTCTGTCATTTCGAGCCGCAGACGAGATAAACAACTGTCATTTCGAGCCGATACCACAACTGTCATTTCGAGCCGAAGGCGAGAAATCTTGAATTTCAACCCCTACCTGCCTTGAGGGGTAAGGGCTAGGGCTGGAGAACCCGCCAATTGCTTCGGTTCTAGAGCTACTTCGTAGAGCAAGCCTGCCTTGCTCGCCCCCTATCCCATCCTTTCCCCCGATTCGGGAGGTGCTAGCGCACGGCGATGCAGCGGCCAGAGAGATAGGCGATTAAGGGAACGACACAGGCCGCAAAGGCGCCGTCCGCGAGGACGCCCACCGCGAGGTGCCCCTCTCCCAAATTGGGGGAGGGGAAGGGCGCCCTACCCCAGAAAATCTTTCGATTTTCTGGGGCCCCCTATATCGGCCTTGAGGGGCGGGGGGCTTGAAGAGCCGGCGATACAACTGTCCTTTCGTGCCGCAGACGAGATAAACAACTGTCATTTCGAGCTGAAGGTCGAGCTGAAGGCGAGGTGAACACATGTCATTTCGAGCCGATACCACAACTGTCATTTCGAGCCGAAGGCGAGAAATCTTGAATTTCAACCCCTACCTGCCTTGAGGGGTAAGGGCTAGGGCTGGAGAACCCGCCAACTGCTTCGGTTCTAGAGCTACTTCGTAGAGCAAGCCTGCCTTGCTCGCCCCCTATCCCATCCTTTCCCCCGATTCGGGAGAAAGGGGGCGGTCATGATTGGTTTCCAAAAGACAGCCTACCAAAGGAAACCGCCGATAACCTTGCTGGTCTCCCCCTCTCATCCCCCCGCACACGGGGGGGAAGCTAGCCATCCCTCCGCCGGTAGGCGGAGGGTTGGCCTTGAAGAGCCGGTGAGATAAACGACTGTCATTTCGAGCCGAAGGCGAGAAATCTTGTGTTTCAATCCCCACAGGGAGGATCGTCCCATCGAATCAACCTGCGCCTGTAGGGGCAGGCCTTGTGCCTGCCAAATACAATAGGGCAACCCCGATGGGGTAACCATCAAAAATGGGGCAACCCGTGTGGTTGCCCCTACAATCGTCTCCCCTCACGGAGGTCAAAATGCGTTGTTGGGCGCAGGCCCTTCCGCCTCCGCAGCAACGCCACGAAGCCAAGGCGGGCGCCGCTTCTCGAAGGCCGCAATCTCCTCTTCGTGTTGGAGGGTAAGCCCGATGTCGTCCAACCCGTTGAGAAGGCAGTGACGCCGGAAGGGGTCTATTTCAAAGGGGACAACCAGTCCCTCCTCATCGGAAACCGTTTGGGTTTCGAGGTCTACCGTTAGCCGATAGCCCGGACGCTCTTCGGCGGTGCGCAAAAGTTGGTTAACTATGTCTTCGGGAAGGCGCACGGGCAAAAGGCCATTCTGAAAGCAGTTGTTGTAGAAGATGTCGGCAAAGGAGGGCGCGATAATGGCCCGAAACCCGTAGTCCATAAGCGCCCATGGTGCATGCTCCCGAGAGGAGCCGCATCCGAAGTTCCTTCCGGTTACCAGAATGGTGGCACCTTGATAGGCCGGCGCGTTAAGAATAAAGTGCGGGTCGGGCGTCTTCCCGTCGGGCAGATAGCGCCAATCATAAAACAGAAACTGCCCAAAGCCCGTTCGCTCGATGCGTTTGAGGAACTGCTTCGGGATAATCTGGTCGGTATCTACGTTCAGCCGATTCAACGGCGCGACGACTCCCGTTACTTTACGAAAAGGTTGCATCGTTTTCTACTCCCATTCTCTTACATCAACGAAATGGCCGGCAATGGCAGCCGCAGCGGCCATTGCAGGGCTAACCAGGTGCGTGCGCCCTCCCTTGCCTTGGCGCCCTTCAAAGTTGCGGTTGGAGGTGGAGGCGCAGCGTTCGCCGGGCTGGAGGATATCGGGGTTCATTCCCAAACACATGGAGCACCCGGCCTCGCGCCACTCAAAGCCGGCCTCTTTAAAGATTCGATCCAGTCCTTCCGCCTCGGCCTGCAGTTTCACGCCGGTCGAGCCGGGCACGACCATCGCCCGCACGCGCGGGTGGACTCGTTTGCCGCGCACAATTTCGGCGGCAGCTCGAAGGTCGGCAAGCCGCCCGTTGGTACAGGAGCCGATGAACACGCGGTCGAGCGGAATCTCTTGGATAGGGGTGCCGGGTTTGAGGCCCATGTACTCTAGGGCACGCACGGCCGCCCGTCGCTTTCCTTCATCGGAGAACTGATCGGGGTCGGGAACGCAGCCCGACACGGGCACCACCATCTCTGGGCTGGTGCCCCAGCTTACATAGGGTTCAATCTGTTCGCCCTGCAGACAGACGGTGGCATCAAAAACGGCGTCGGCGTCGGTGGGCAGGCTTTGCCACCACGCGAGGGCCTGCTCCCATTCCGCGCCCTTAGGGGCAAAGGGGCGCCCTTCAAGCCAGGCGAACGTTTTGTCGTCAGGAGCGATCATGCCGGCACGCGCTCCGGCCTCGATGGACATATTGCAGATGGTCATGCGCCCCTCCATAGAGAGCGCTTGAATGACGTCGCCTCGGTATTCCACGGCATAGCCGGTTGCCCCATCCGTACCGATTTTGCCGATGATGGCCAGGATCACGTCTTTGGCGGTAACGCCACGGCCGAGGGTGCCATCTACGCGAATCTCCATGGTCTTAGGGCGTTTCTGCGGTAGGCACTGCGTGGCCAGCACATGTTCCACCTCGCTGGTGCCGATGCCGAAGGCGAGGGCGCCAAAGGCGCCGTGGGTGCTGGTGTGGCTGTCGCCGCACACAATGGTCATGCCTGGTTGCGTAAGGCCAAGCTCCGGCCCGATCACGTGAACAATGCCTTGACGGCGACTGTGAATGCCGTAGAGGGTAATGCCGAACTCCTTGCAGTTCCGCTCCAAAGTCTCCATTTGGGCGCGGGAGATGGGGTCGGCCACAGGGAGGTTGCGATCGGTTGTCGGCACGTTATGGTCCATTGTCGCCACCGTGAGATCGGGGCGGCGCACCTTACGTCCGGCCAATCGCAGGCCTTCGAAGGCCTGTGGAGAGGTCACTTCATGTACGAGATGCAGGTCAATATAGAGCAGCGTCGGCTCGCCCTCTGCCTCTCGTACCACATGAGCCTCCCAGATTTTTTCAAACATCGTTTTTGGCAAGGCGCTCACCTCACTTTCTTTAGGATGAAAAGATAGGCGCTCCGTTGCGTTTTTGAGCACGGAGCAGAACGCGCGGCCAGGCAAAGGTAATATCTCCTTCTGGCGTTGCGGTTATGGCAAAACACTGTTTTGCCCGATGGGGCAGGCCGCTTTCAAACAGAGGCCGCAGTTGCGCTATCTGATCCGCAGAGCAGCCGGCCTTATGGACCCATTCCGAAAAACGCAGGGGAATCGCCTCTGTCTTCACCTCGCAGACCTCCATATAGAAGCCGGCTTGGTGGAGCATCTGCCGCCACTCCGCCTCCGTATAGTTACGGACGTGGGAGGGGTCGCGCAGGGTTTCCACCTGCTGAAACCACTCCGCCGCGGCCGTGTCTGCCGGGGCCACCGTATCCGCAATAAGCAAGATGCCCTGGCGCTTCAGCACGCGGTAGGCTTCCTGCAAAAAGGTCGGCACCGAGGGGAAATGATGTGCCGCCAGGCGGCAGGTAACCCGGTCGAAACGGTCATTGGGCAGGGGCAGTTGTTCGACAGAGGCCAAGAGGAACTCCAAGTTGGTTAGCCCTCTCTCATGGGCTTGGCGGGCCGCTTGTTCTAGCATGGCTTCCGAAACGTCAACACCGACGACGTATTGAACAGAGGGCGCGACGGCCAGGGCGGTAAAGCCGGTGCCTGTGGCCGCATCGAGAACGGTATGGTGCGGCTGCAGCTCGGCAAGGCGCACAAGAGCGGCCAGTGTCTCCGCACTCCAGCTGTTCCAGCGGGCATCGTAGTGGGTCGCTTGGCGATTGAACTGCTCTTTTGCCGAACGGGTCGGAAGCCATGGGTTTTTATGGGCCATGGGGCTATTCCTTTGTTAAAATTCGCGCCAAAGAGACAATGGTACCTAGGCACCACCGAACGCCATCTATGGCGCGCTCACGACGGTAAGGCTCTTTGCTGAGAAAATCTCCATAGACGCCATGCTGGTCAACATGTTTGCCTAGGTCGGCCAACACATCGAACGCAGGGGGCAGCGGGATGCCAAGCGCGGTAAGGGTGCGGGCGCACCAGTCTAAGAAGTTGGCGATGACCTGCTCGTTGTCTTCATCATGATAGGCCAACAGATGGAGTGTGCGCGCGGCATCAATCAGATAGACGTTTTCCAAGGAGGGAGGGCGACGAAACTGCACCGGTATCCCGGCCAACGCAAAGGCCTGCGGGGCCAGCTCAAGGTGGGTGAACAGGATGACCTGATCTTCCAACAACAAGGGCCTCAGCTCCTGGTTTTGTTCCAGCAGGAAGGTGTAGAAATTGGGCACTTCGCTGCGCCCGTCGGTGCGTAGCCCTACCAGATAGATATCGCTTATCTGCGGCTGCGTGCTGCCGGCTTCAGGGCCGACGGTACTGCGCTCAAGGCCGACGCCCTCCCCCTCAAGGCCGACGCCCTCCCCCTCAAGGCCAGTATTGGGGTCTTCAGAAAATCTTGCGATTTTCTGGGGTAGGGCGCCCTCCCCTTCAGCCCTCTCTTCCTCCCGGCTCATAGGGCTATCTCCTCACCAAAGGGTTTCTGCTGTTGGTGCGCCTGAAGAATGGAATCGAGCAGTTGTACGGAGAGCCTATAGGCTGCTTTGCCATCCTGCAGGGCGATGGCGTTGGCGAGCTGCTCGTGCAGCCGGGCTTGCTGTTCCGTGGTACCGGAGAGAGCGATAACATCGCAAAGTGCCTCGCGATGGACACTCAGAAAGGAGCGAACGAGGTCTACGAAAACCCCGTTTCCGGCCGCCTCCGCGATGGTGATATGAAACGCGATGTCGGCTTCCAGCAGGCCTTGAGTATCGTTACGAAGCCGACAGCTCTCCCGCTCGGCCAGGAGGCTGGTGAGGCGCTGAAGGTGGGTTTCATTACGCCGGAGGGCAGCCAAACGGGCGCTTTCCGGCTCTAGTGCGCGCCGTACCTCGTAGACCTCCACGATATGGGCGCGTCGAAGGCGCTCGGCGAGAGTCTCCTGTTCGTGAGGTAGGGCACAAACAAAGGTGCCTTGTCCTTGCTTTACTTGAAGCAGACCGGAGTGAGCGAGGGCGCGAATGGCCTCTCGCACGGTCGAGCGTCCCACCTGAAGGACGTGCATAAGCTCCGGTTCGGTGGGCAGACGACTTCCCACCGGGTACTCGCCGTTGGCGATGCCTTCACGAAGGCGTTGAATGACCTGTTCTACCAGCTGTTGGCGTTGTACGGGTTCGATGTTGCGGCTCCAATCATCAGATCGTCAGATGTTTAGGCGATTATACACGCCGACATGGCGGTATGTCAAGTGCCCGTGGGCTGGTAGCCCTTGCAGACGGGGGAGAGAAGCCGTGGTTGGGCGTTCAGTCGAGCATAGGGCCCAGCAGGGTGCGGAAGCGGATGCGGCAGGAGGTGGCTTGAGGCGAGTCCTCAACGACGATATGGAAGGGCGCGTTTTGGTGGGGCAGAACGGGGTCGAGAACAATGGGGGCCGTTTCGACGTCGAGCGGCAGCCCTTTGGAGTTCAACAGTTCCACAACGGCCTGCACATGGCGAAGGGGGCGCGAGGATAGGTTTTGAAGGCTCCCCTTCACCGACACGAACCCCTCCTGGCGTTTGGCCTCCGCGGTGCAGAGGCGAACGGAGGCGTTTGGGCCTGTGGAAGGCACGGAGAGGGGCAAGGCGGAGGGGTGCGGTTGAAAGAGCTTCTGGTCGAGCACAACGCCTGCTTCTATGGCCACAAGCAGGGTGAAGCCGAACACAAGGAGGCGAAGCGGGCGATGGAGTTTTGGCCGCCGCGGGGCGGGAGATTTCGGTAACGGCTGAGGTTGAACGGGGCTATTCTCGGCCCAAATCGGTAATGCAGACGCCGGCAAGCTCATAAGAAACGCTGTCTCCTTCCATCATGGGGCGGAGCGCCCTAGGATAAAACAAGTATACTATTATAGGTAGATACTTGTCAACCATTTTAATGTGATTTTTCGTTCTAAAACCCGCTTTATTATAAGCAGGCGTTGTTATTCTCGAGGCGTTGCAACGGCTCCCTTGCTAAATACGTTCCAGGGCATCGTTCGGTTTGCTGTCTATCGAGCCGCGGGCAAGATCAACACCTGTCATTTCGAGCCGAAGGCGAGAAATCTTGAGTTTCAATGCCCACCGGCTTTTTGAGGGGAAGGGGTGAGGCAGTTGAGGCTAGCGTTTCTAGAGCCAATTCATGGAGTAAGCCTGTCTTGTTCGCCCCCTATCCCGGCCTTTCCCCCTATTAGGGAGAAAGGGGACTAGTGCGTTTAGTTTCTAAAAGACAGCCTACCAAAGGAAACCGCGAATGGGCTTAGTGGTCTCCCCTCTCCCTGATAGGGGGAGGGGAAGGGCGCCCTGCCCCAGAAAATCTTGCGATTTTCTGGGGACCCCTGTATCGGCCTTGAGGGGCGGGGGGGTGGGGGCTTGAAGAGCCGGCGATACAACTGTCATTTCGAGCCGCAGACGAGATAAACACCTGTCATTTCGAGCCGAAGGCGAGATACACCCCTGTCATTTCGAGCCGAAGGCGAGAAATCTTGAGTTTCAATGCCCACCGGCTTTTTGAGGGGAAGGGCGTCGCTCTTGAGGGGTGGCGGCTGACAACCCAACGGTTCGACTGCCCGTTGGCAGTCAAGCGCAGGTCGCTTGACTTTTTTGCCGCACACCCAGTATACTACTAACGCTTGATTGGCTTTTGTGCGCCCGTAGCTCAGCGGATAGAGCGACAGGTTGCGGACCTGTAGGTCGGGAGTTCAAGTCTCTCCGGGCGCGCTTTCTGCAGAATTACGGTGTTTGTCCGCCCCATCTAAAGTCTTTCTCCCTGCTTGCCAAAAATAACCCCATTGACCCGATGCCGCGCCGCATCGTTGTTTTTTTGTGGCCTTGCTGCTCTGTGACCAACTTTTTTGATGGAGATATACGGAGATGGCAGCATCGGTTCCTGTGCCTCGGAACGAAGAGGAACGACTTTGTGCGCTTTATCGCTATTCGTTGCTCGACACCTTGCCCGAACAGGCGTTTAACGACCTTGTTGTGCTTGCCGCCCAGATTTGTAAAACGCCCGTTAGTCTCATTAGTCTGGTGGATCGGGATCGTCAGTGGTTCAAGGCACATTTCGGTGTGGAAGTGCAGGAGACGCCGCGGGAGCTGGCCTTTTGCAACTACACCATTCTCTCCGGTGGCCTCCTGGTGGTATCGGATGCTCGGAAAGACCCACGCTTTCGGCAAAACCCTCTCGTTAGTGGCCCGCCCTATATTCGTTTTTATGCCGGCGCTCCTCTTATTACCTCCGATGGCTATGCGTTGGGAACGCTTTGCGTTATAGACACCGTGCCGCGAAAGTTACGCAAATCCCAAAAGGAGGCCCTCCTGGCGCTGGCCCGACAGGTGATGAGTCAAATAGAGCTGCGCTTTCAAAGCAGGAGGCTCGAAAAACTGGCCACTACCGACTGCCTCACCGGAGTAAGTAACGTGCGGTATTTGAGGGAGCGACTCGACGAACTGTTCCTACAAGCCCGTCGTAGCCGACAACCGCTCTCCCTGGTGATGATGGATGTGGATCATTTCAAGGCCTATAACGACGCCTTCGGTCATCCAGAAGGCGACCTCGTGCTCCAAAAGCTAGCCCCTATTATGCAAGCCCAGCTCCGACCTGGCCATGTTCTAGGCCGCTATGGAGGCGAAGAGTTCATGGTGATTCTTCCCCAAACCGATCAAGAAGCCGCTGTATCCGTAGCGGAGCGCTTGAGGCAGGCCATAGAGCGACATCCGTGGCTCCTACGCCCTATAACGGCGAGTTTTGGGGTGGCTACCCTATGCGACGAGGTACAGGATGTTAACGAGCTGATTGAGGAGGCCGACCAAGCGCTCTACAACTCGAAACGTCTCGGCCGCAATCGGGTGACCCATTACGCGGCGATGGCGTTGGAGGAGGGGGTTGCCGAGATGCTTCAGGTTTCGGAATCGGCAGCCTATTTTCCCTCGGAGCGGCTTAAGCAGCGGCTCTATCGGCATCTTGAACGGGTCTACAGCGCGACCATTGAGGGATGGTCGCGCATCCTCGATCTGCGCGATAAGGAGACGGAAGGGCATAGCCAACGTGTAACGGAGCTGTCGGTGCGCTTGGCCGAGCAGATGGGCTTTTCCGACCGTCAGCTCCTTTATATTCGTTGGGGGGCTTTGCTGCATGATATCGGGAAGATAGGCATTCCGGATAGCATTCTCCATAAGGCTGGCCCGCTGACGGAAGAGGAGTGGGCGATCATGCGGCGTCACCCGGAGTATGCCTACGAGATGCTCTCCTCCATCCCGTTCTTGCGTCCGGCTTTGGATATCCCCTACTGTCATCATGAGCGATGGGATGGCAGCGGATACCCTCGTGGGCTTCGCGGAGAGGAGATACCGTTGGCCGCCCGCATTTTTGCGGTCGTGGATGTATGGGATGCCCTTCGTTCCGATAGACCGTATCGCAAAGGGTGGCCGGAAGAGAAGGTTTTGGAGTATCTTTGCGATCAGTCGGGGCACCATTTCGACCCGGAGGTGGTAGCCCAGTTTTTCAAGCTGATCGGCACCCAAAACCTTCTTCCCAATCGGCAAAAAGCGGCCTAAGGGCCTTGCAAGCTGCAACGCTGCGGCCTTGGGGACGGGGGCTTGCAACTTCCTACCGATGAGCTGTGGTGGGGACGGGCACTATCTGAGCGGCCCGATCGGTCGCTATCGGCGGAAGTGACAGAGGGAGCCTGCCCTCTCGGCAAACAGCTTCCGTTGTGCCCGTTATCTTGCCGGTCGTGGTATCCCACCAAACAACACGGTAGCGGCCATCGGCCAAGCCGTGGAGGACGGTTGTGGTGGCATCTACGGGATGGATAGGACGATGGGAGTAGACATTCAGCCAATTAGATGCCTTGTTCTGAACCCACAGCAGCGCCATTTTGCTGTTGGTTAGCGCATAGCAGTCCAATGGAGCATAACGCCCATCGAGATAGTTGGTTAAGGTGATGGAGTTAAGGCTTATCCAGTCGCCATCCGTAACGTTTAGGGTGATGGTGTGGTCGCCGGCGGGCACATCCATAGCGTACTCTTTATCGTAGGTAGCCAAATAGATATTATATTGCGGCTCGAACTGAGTCTCTTTGTAGGGTGGCTTCTCCCCGTTTTTAGGTGGGGCTGCCGGAAGGTTGAACTCCGCTACCGGTTTCCCATCGAGGAGCACCTGTAGATTTGCAAAATTCGAGACTTGGTAAATGTGAAGAATAAACTTCCCCGGTTTCGTGAAATGCACATGGAAGGTGGGAACGCTGCGCAGGTCGGGCTTACCGGGGCTGAACAGATACATCGGCAACGCTCCGCCCTCTACCTTCCCTGTAGAGGTGAGCGTAAAGTTCTCTGCCGAGCGTGCCCAACCCAGTTGCGGCGTGAAAACGGCATCGTAAAACACGCTCTTTTGCCCTGATGTTCTCGGGGGATCGCACGTCGCCGGCTGCCAAATGCCCTCTTGCCATGGCACCGAAGCAATGAACTTGGCGGGCGCATCGAACACAGGATAGAGGTTTTTGGGAGCGATGTAGTCGTCCCACCACCAGATCATGGCTGTGGCGGCGTCGCCAGAGACGATGGACGACCATAACGCGTTGTGTAGGTTCACCGCTTTCCCTTCGGGGTCATATTTTGCATCTGACGCTCGCCAGTCTATGCCGAACTCGGCCATAAAGTGCGGTTTACCGTATTTTCGATTTTCAAGAGCGTCTCTATGTACCACCGGCGCCCAATCGGGGATGTTGCCGGTGCCGTAGTTATGCGTCATCGTAAAATCCACTACGGGCAGCTGCCAAATGGCCGGGTTGCCGTAGGTGGTGCTTACGAGATGATGATAAGGGTCGGCAGGATGCCCGGCATCGGCACCCATCCCCTTCAAGTAGTCCCCCATCACCTGCACCCAGCTGGCGGGTGGGTTGGCCTCGTTCCAAAACTCCCAGCCAAAGAGGTTTGTACGCCAACCGTAGCGCGCAGCAAGGTAACGCAAACGCTGCTTATAGGCCTTTTGCGCCACGGGGTTCGTCCAGAAGTCGTCCGGTTTCTGGCAAGGCCCTCCGTTGGCAGCGTTGTAGGGGTTCTGTGCCCACATGCCTTCATTAAAGTAGCCGCCAGTGGTGAATTCGCCGTAGGTTCCCAAGCAGAGCATCACGTTGATGTGGTACTTCTCGGCCAAATCGAGGATTCTATCCACCATCCAGGCGTTATCGAGCGCGTAGTAGCCCAAACCGTGCGTTCCGACAAAACGATCTTCCCCTTTTCCTGGCGGTGGGCCGCTCCATTCGATGTCGGTATGATGCCAATGAAACATCCAGAGCCGAATCCAGTTTCCGCCGTGAGCGCTTAGATCGGCCAGCCAACGGTTGAAATCGGTGGAACCACCGGCCCCGGCCCAACACATATCCTCCCCTATGGGGAAATAGGGTTTACCGTTGGAATAGGCGAAGAGATAGGGG
>NZ_DATGKU010000196.1:0-10049 GCF_035294505.1 Chthonomonas sp.
GTTTGCCGATTGCCAGAGGCTTTCCAGAAGCCTCTTGTCGCGCAGCGTGTCCATACACTGCCAAAATCCCTCGTGTCGGTAGGCGGCGAGCTGCCCCTCCTTTGCTAGCACCTCGAGGCCATCTCGCTCTAAAATGGATTGGTCATCTTTCAGATAGCGGAATATCTCCGGCTCTAAAACCATAAATCCCCCGTTGATCCAACCTTCTCCTACCTGGGGTTTCTCCACAAATTCAACGACCCGGTCGTTCTCGATGACCAACTCTCCAAAGCGCGCGGGAGGGCGAACGGCTGTAATGGTTGCGATTTTGCCTTGCTTCTTATGAAACTGCACCAGGGCGTGAATATCCACATTGCTCACCCCATCGCCGTAGGTAGCGCAGAAGGTGGAATCTTTCAGCCACGGCTCAAGCCGCTTTATGCGCCCGCCAGTCTGCGTTTGCAGACCGGTATCAATGAGATGCACTTTCCAATCCTCACAATGAGGCTCGTGCATTCTTACGCCGCCGGTGGAGATGTCAATGGTCATGCTGCCTTGAAGAGCATAATAATCGAGAAAGTAGCGTTTGATCACTTCCCCTCGATAGCCAAGGGCAATAAAAAACTCCTTGTGGCCATAGCGGCTGTATATCTTCATGATGTGCCAGAGGATAGGATAGTTCCCTATCTCTACCATCGGTTTTGGGCGAACTTCGGTCTCTTCGGCTAAGCGAGTGCCCAAACCTCCAGCGAGAATGGCGACCTTCATACAGGGGCCTCACATCGGTTAGCGCTTCAGAACGGTGTATTATACCCGCTGTCTAGCGTGAGGGAAGGCGTTCCGCCTCCACAGTCGGCTCGGCCTTTGGCAGAACCGCTTCTTCCGCAAACTCGGGTGGTGCCACGCGCTCGGCAACGGCCCGCAGATAGCCACGCACAATGAAATAACCTAGGGGGAGCAGGGCCAAGAGGAAACTGAGCGCTCCAAAGGTAAGGAGACCCGGCGAGCCTGTGCGCGGAGGCAGGGCGGAATCCACCACGCTGATTCGGCTTTTGCCTGAGACGGTGGAGAGCCTTAACCGAACGGCCTCCTCCTCTGCGGTTTGTAAAGTAGCTTGGGCAAGCTTTTGGTTTGCTTCTAGCAGGGCTAGCTGAGTAGAAAGCTCACGGCGTACGAACAGGTGTTGAGCAGCCAGCTTGATCAGGCCGAGAATGCGATTCTCTTGGGCTTGAAGCGCCTTCAAACGGGCCTGATTGGCAATATACTGTGTGTCGAGCCGATAAAGGTAGCCTTTCTCTTGCTGTTGAAGTGCTTTGCGGGCTAGCTCGACTTGCGCTCGGGCCTGAACGACCTGAGGGTTGGTAGGAGAGAGTTGTTGGGCATAAACCAACTGATTGTAGTTGTTCTCGGCTAGGGCAAGATTCATTCTGGCCGTTCGCAGAAGCGGATCATCCGCCGGTAGTTCGGAGAGGTGGCTTAACTGTTTTAAGACGCCGGCACGAAGCAGGCTATTTGTTTTCTCTAGTGCGCTTATCTCTGCAGCCGTCTTTCCATAGTCTGTGTAGAGGCTGTCTAGGGCACCGCTTGTGCTGGCCGTATCTACGCTGGGCGATTCGTCGGGGGTAATGCCTTTTAAATGCCGCACAAACGCCATGAGGCGTTCCGAAGCTTGATGATAAGCAGCTTGTGCGCGCTCCAACTCTCTTTGACCGGCCCGTAGCAGCACCGAATCGCGGTCGTTATCGCTGGTGGCATAGTAGTGCTGTAGGGCGATGGCGTAGAGGTTCGCCGCCTTGGCGGCAAGTTCTTTTACTTGGGTGCGTCGCTGCCCCGCTCCTATAGCCCACCTTGCAGGCCCAGGTAAGCGCACCGAAACATACAGCAGGCCGTCGTTCGCATTATCCACCGGCACGACGTGGCGCATGAGCAGGTCGTCGGCATCGCGCTCTGTGCGGAGATGGTAAAAGCTTTTGAGGTTGATCTGCTTCTCTACCTCCTCGGCCAAACGACGACTCTTGAGTACTCCAATGTACTTCTCCTGACTCGTCTGTCCAAGAAGCGCGCTTAAACCGGAGCTTCCACTGCCTGCATTTGGGGCGTGTTGCACCGATAGCGACACGGTGGCCTCGTAAGTTTGGGGGAACAGCAAAAGCATGAGCACCAAAAAGGCAACAAAAAGCACCGGGCCTACCAGCATCCAAAGCCGCACATATTTCCGTACAACGGCAGCCAGTAGATCAAAGTAGAGGACAAGCTCGTCGTTCTGCGACATCCAAAGGTGCTCCGATAAGTTTAGAGAACTATTTTACCGCAAGAGGCTTGTGCGACACTTAGGAATGTGGATGGTGCCATTACGAAGGGTTATTCGCTTTTGGCCGCATCTGTGGTTCCCAGCCCAAGAGCCGTCGCGCTTTGCGCATGTTCATAAGGCGCTGCTCATAGTCGCCCGAAATCATAAAGGCCTCGAAGCCGGCCCCTCGATACTCTAAAGCCGCTCTCAGCGCGCGGGCTACGTCGCTAGCTGCCGTCGCAATGGTGGGTGTTCCCGGCCGGGTCTTCTCTTGCCAGACTTTGTCGGCTGTGGGGTGGCAGAGGCGCAGGGCGTTGATTGTCATTCCAAATCGGCGACAGGCATTGCGACAAACCTCCTCACCTAACCACTTGGTAAACCCATAGAAATGAAGCGCATCCGGAGCAATGGCCTCATCCGGGAAGTAACGTTTTGTAAGGTCTCCCTCGTATACCGACATGCTGCTGGTATAGACCGCATGTTCTATTCCGACCCGATGCGCCGCCTCGAGCGCGAGATAAAGCCCCTTTACATTTACATCAAAAGCGGACGTAAGAGCCTCTTCGCTGCTCCAGTCGGCACTACCCATCGCCATATAGAGCAGGGCTTCTTGGCCTTCGCAGGCGGCCACGAGGGCGGGAAGGTCGCAGACATCTCCTTGTATCAAAGGGATATCCCTTAATTCACTTTGCTGAGGCACGGCGCGATCGAAGATGGTGAAACGAAAATCGCGCTTTAAAAGCGGCAAGGTAAGGCCGGCAACGTAGCCGGCCCCTCCGATAACGAGCACCTGCATTGGTTCCCTCCTAAGAAGAGAAAAAGAGCTGCTGGACTGTGAGGACAACAGCAAGCACAATCAACACGATGGTGGTGATCCATGCGATTACATTGTAAGTAAAGGAGTTTGTATACTCCCCCTTAAGCCGGCGATTATTCACAAGTTTGAGAGTAAGAATGAGAATAACGGGCAACAGCACGCCGCCCACGATGTTCGGCAGAATGATGAGAAAGGCAAGATTAGCTCCTCCAAAAAGGACGGTGAGCGCGGAGACTACAATAAGAAGAGTATACACCCAAACAAAAAGCGGCGCTTCACGTGTGCGTTTGCCCATGCTTGCTTCCCAGCCAAGCGATTCGGTAACTGCGTAGGCTGTGGAGACCGGTACCGTGATGGCACCGAAACACGAGGCGTTAAACAGCCCTAGGGCAAAGAGAATGGCGGCGGCCGGCCCCGCAAGCGGTTGCAAAGCGCGTGCAACCTGGCCTGCATCGCTATAGTTTCCGGGGTTGGCTCCCGCATGATAAAGCGTAGCGCCGCAGGCCACCATAATGAAGAAAGCGATGAAGTTTGTAAAAAAGGCGCCGAACAGCACATCTATTCGTGTAATAGGGTAGTCCTCCACCCGAATCGCTTTATCGCGCACGGTGGATTGAATGTAGAACTGGCCCCAAGGCGTAATCGTGGTTCCGACCACGCTAATAATCTGGAAAACATAATCTTTGCTCCATGAGATGTGCCCAGGCCAGAAGAGGGCGGGCAGCACTTCACGCCAATGCGGGTGGGCCATGAAGGCTGCCGGAATGTAGGAGAGATAGATAAGTGAGGCGTAGAGCAGAACCCGTTCCACTCTACGGTAGGAGCCGTTGACGACCAGCCACCAGACGCCAAAGGCGATGAGGGGCACCACAATATAGCGAATTTTCTCTGAGGCGAAAAGCTCGAAAGCGGCCGTAATGCCGGCAAACTCGGAAACAACGGTGGCATAGTTCGCAACCAGCAACACGATCATGGCGAAGAGGGTCATGCGAACACCGAACTCTTCCCGAATGAGGTCAGCAAGCCCTTTGCCGGTCACTGCGCCCATACGGGCGCCGATCTCTTGACAGACCCCCAAAGCGATGGTAGAGAGCAAAAGAACCCACAGCAGTTTGTAGCCGAAGGCTATTCCTGCTTGGGAGTACCCAAAGATACCGCTGGCATCGTTATCGGCATTGGCCGCGATAATGCCGGGGCCAACGATGCTGAGGGCAAGAAGAAGGCGCGTACGCAAAAGGCGGCGACGCGCCAGACGGACATTTGAGCTAGGCATGAGCGTCGGGACCTCCTTAATGCGTGTTTTGTCGGCCCCGGCGTCAGGGCCATTGTGGTCGGTGAGCTATTTCGTGATAGGCGACCAGGCAGCTTGTGTGTTGTCTCCAACCCCTTGGGTCAGGTTGATGGGGTTGGTCATATCGGCGTTAACAACCCACAGGTCATGCTTCCCGTTGGCATGTTGCACTTCATAAAGCAGGCGAGAGCCGTCGGGTGACCATTGCGGATCGAGGGGTAGCCCATCTGGTGTGGCCGGAATGGTGGCCGGAGGTACCTTCACCCCTTCGCGGATGGCCAGCACCTCGTTTGGAAAGCGGATCACGTAGATGCCCAGAGGAGTCCAGTTATCTTCCCCCTTGAACAGCCACCCTTCGAAGGCAAGCATCTTGCCGTTTGGGGAAACGGTAAGATGACGCGGCATAAGGGTATGCCCCAAGCAGATCATGAGCGGCTTGGGCACCGGTTTTCCGGGCTTGCTGAAGTCGTAAAGATTGATTCCGCCCACGTAGACGCTTTTTTGTGTTTGCGGGTCACGAACATACTGCTGGGCATAGGCCACAAGCAACTGATGGGTGTGCGGTATCCAAGCGACGTTCACATAGCGACCTGGGTCGAGAACATAGGCTGTCTTAGCGCCGTTTGGGAGCGCTCGTGCCATCTCGTCGGAACCGCCCAGCATGGGGACATCGCCGTTCCCTTGCGCCGTAAGCGCTTGAACGCCGGCGATGATCGAACCATCGGAGGAGAAGGCCTCTTGAATGTAGGGGCCTTGGGGGTCAAGCGTTGGCGCGATCTCTCCGTTCGTCGGAGAGTTGCTCGCGATGGGCGGCGGCAGAATCTGTTCCACATCGTTGCCGTTAAGATAGACCGTCTTGATCGCGCCTTCCGTGAGAAAGGCCACATGCTTACCGTCGGGGCAGGCGAGCGGCTTGTCTTTGGGAAAAGAGCCGTAGGTTATTTGAACCGGTGTTTGGCCGGCACCGAGGAGGTAGATTTGTGTGCAGGACACGTTCGATCGGTTGGAGACATAGAGAATATGCTTACCATCGAGCGTCCAGGTTGGATTGCTTTTCAGAGAATGGTCCGATGCAACGGTAAGCGGACGCAGACCGGTGCCGTCGGCTCTTATGCCGTAGAGATCGGTATCGCCGTTAGGCTCTTGCCGAATGAAGGCGATGTAGTTTGCTGTATCGAAGTCTACCCCGTTAATGATGCCCGTTTTGCCTGAGGCGGCCACATAGTAATAGAAACCGATAAGCACAAGGATGAGCGAGAGCAGCCCCAGCAGCAACTGCTGTCTGCGTCGATTCTCTCGCTCCCACCAGTCCGGCACGGAGTGTTGTGATGGATTCGGGTTCGTCATCTCTAAATTCGCCCTACCCTACATCTAAAGGAGCTTTCTCCAAATAAGGCTCCTCAGCAAGGGATACGCAGGGAACACAAAGAACCGTTCCGTAAGGTTCCACCGAGCAAAGCACATTGAGAGGGCGCCTGGAACAGGTCTCCAAAGCGCCCTCTTCTAGCCACAAACTTTTGTACCCTCACCAAATAGGCGATTGGAACGGGGTTGACGGGATTTGAACCCGCGACCTCCTGCGTGACAGGCAGGCACTCTAGACCGGACTGAGCTACAACCCCAACTGTCTGTTTAGTAACCTCTCTCAAAGCGGGAGTATACCCCAAATTCATCGGAAAGGTCAAGAGGAGCGCATCGGTGCTGATCTGTAATAAAGCCCACGCCACGACTGTGGAATATATTTAGGCGGATTATATATCGTAGTAGGCATTCTCTGCCGAAAATAGAGTTAAGGAACAATGGAAACGTTCTCATGGAAATAGAGGCCGACCCCCTTACATTTGGAAACGCGGAGCCTTTCGAACCGCCTATACCCGAAAGCGTTGCGGCACCGCTTAAAGCGGTGCTTGCCCAGCTGCAAGGCGGTTGCGCCGTGCTGCTTGTAAAAGCGGAAATTCCGCAAGCCTCCCACTGGCTCAATACAGCACGCCTCGAAGCCCCGATTTTGTTAGGGCCGCTAGAGAGCCTTCGCCTCGAAGCCTGGCCCCTCTTGGAAAATGCCTGGGCCGTGGCGTTGAAACTACCACAGCCGCTTGAGGAGCCTTTGGTCGCACTGCAGATTGAGCTGGCACGCCAGGCGCTGCAGCAACGGCTTCAGGCAGAATGGCAACAGCACGGTTCTGAGGGGATACTGCCCTTCTCCATCCTGCCTATTACCTCGCTATTTTGGGGGGAGGAGCAGCAAAACCACCTTGCCGAACTAAACGCCCTGCTGGAGGTAATGGTACAGGGGCGGCTTGGGGTTCATTTTCATCCCATTGTGAACCTCCGCGAAGCCCGTGTGGCCGGCTATGAGGCGCTCATTCGCATGCCCTCTCAACCTGAGATTAAACATACCGGAGAGTTGCTTAAGGCCGTGCAGCGCGGCAGCCTCATCGCTTGGTTCGATCTCGCCTGCCTCGAACGTTGTTTTCAGGAGGCGGGTAAGCAGGGACTACAACAACTTCTGTTTGTTAATCTGGACGCAGAGGGCATTATGAACCTGATCGCTCAAGATCGCCCTCTTCTTCAGCGTGTCTACGACAACGGCTTAAGTCCACGACAAATCGTCATCGAGATCACCGAGCGACAAGCCGTGCAGGACTTTCCCGGCCTTCTGCGAGAGATAAAACGCCTTCGTGACGATGGCTTTCGAATCGCCGTTGACGATGCCGGCTCCGGCTACAACAGCTTGGAGATTATCGCCGAACTCCTGCCCGATTTCATCAAGTTAGACCGTAGTCTGGTGCGCAGCCTCAACAGCCGTGGCGAGAGCCGCGCCCTTGTGGCCGCCCTTGTACGCTTTGCAGCCCAAATCGGTGTCAAAACCTTAGGGGAGGGGGTAGAAACCCCATCCGAGCTAACGGTGCTGGTAAACCTCGGCGTGCAGTATGCACAGGGGTATCTCTTTGGACGGCCTCAGGAGACCTTTCATGGGGTATCGCGAACGATCCGTGAGCTTATTCAGACACAAGTGCGGCGTCAGGAGCACCTGCAGACCGGATGTTCGCTCCCCGTTGGCGCACTCAAGCAGTCCGGCCTTGCCCTAACCGCCGGAACACCCCTGTTGGAGGCCGTACGCCGCTTCGCTAAAAACGATGGACTCACCAGCATCGTCGTTATGCAGGGTGGTGAGGTTTGCGGGGTACTGATGCGCCAAACGCTGGAGAATCAGCTTGAAATGGCACGCCAAGCGCAAGCCGAATCGTTTCTGGCCAATGAGACGGTAGAGCGATGGATGGAGAGCAAATTTGTAACGATCCCGGAACATTTTGCGCTTGATGAGGCCATAAGTCATCTCACCTATCGTAATGCCGTAAGTTTAGAGACCGACATCGTGATCGTTAACGCGGCAGGCGCCTATCGAGGCGTATTGCCGGTTCGCCTGCTGCTAGAAGCCGCGTTGCAACAAAACGGCAATCGAACCCATCATACCTCCGCTCTTACTGGCTTACCCGACCGTCTTGTGCTGGAACAGGCGCTGCAAGAGCGGCTCGATGCCAATCAATCGGCCGGCCTCGTTCGTGTGGATATTGCCGGATTACAAGTCTATAACCGCGACTACGGCATCGCTTTCGGAGACGCCCTCATTGTTCAAGTGGCCGAGCGCCTTCGGCGAGCTTCTAGGGAACACGGTGCCCCCACCGATCAGATATTCCACCTAGGGGGCGATAACTTCGTGTTGCTCACGCAATCGGCTAAAGTGACAGCACTCTGCTATGCATTGGCTGGGGATGGCGACGTGGCGGAGATGGGGCCTCCTAACGAAGCGAAACCGGCAGGCTGGGTGAAGTCGGAAAAGACAAGCAAAAGGCTGCATGTTGTGGGCCTTACCCTCCGCAGGACAGGGGGGGCAAAACCGACGCAGAGCGCACCGCCGCCGTCGGATGCGAGAACGGCGTTGCAGGTTTTAGAGCAACTTTTGCGGGAACTGCAGCGGCGCCCCGATCTCTCTTGGGCCGTAGATAAGCTTCCGTCGCTTCTGCCGAAAACCGCTTGAGAACTTTCCTTCCACCCAAGTGCTGCCGATATCGCCTAAGCTAAAAGGAGCGAGCTACTGCTGTTCTCCAGCAGGCCATTTGGGCGCGGCGTCGGCGGCGTTGATCAAGGCGGCCTGCATCGCGTCCACCTGTTGGCGTGCAAGAGCAGGAGCCCCCGCCAAAGGGACGATCTCCTTGACGGTTCCGTCTCTCCGGCGCAACTCCACGCCTCCTTGCTGTAAAGAGCGCTCTGAGATGACGATCTGCAGCGGCATTCCCCGCAGGTCTGCGTCGGCAAATTTCACACCGGGCGAAACCTCACGATCGTCATAGAGGGTCTCCACTCCGGCCTGTTGCAGCGCCGCATAGAGCGATTCGGTTTTCGCGATGTTCTCCGGCGCACGACACAGACCGATGAGGTTGAGCGCATAGGGAGCAACCGAGATCGGCCATATTAGCCCCTTTTCGTCCCGATAGGCTTCTGCCACACAGGCCAGCAATCTCCCTACGCCGATGCCGTAGGAACCCATGACGATGGGTTTTTGGTTGCCATCTTCGTCGGTATAGAAGGCTTGAAGCGCCACCGAGTAGCGGGTGCCGAGTTGAAAAATGTTGCCCACTTCTACCCCTCTTTTCAAAGAGAGCGGTGCGCCGCATCGGATGCATAAGGCCCCTTCGCCTGCCTGAGCGATATTGGCCACGATGTCCGGTTGAAAGTCACGCCCGCAACACACATTTCGGAGGTGGTAGCCCTCCTCATTTGCTCCGGCCACCAAGTTTGTCTCTTCAACGAGGAGATCGTCGGCGATGACAAGGGCCTTGCCGGGTGGAATGCCCACGGGCGATGCGTAGCCGGGAACCATGCCGGCCTCCAAAATCTCCTCCGGATGCGCGGGGCGCAGGGCGATGGCGTGCGTGCTGTTTTTTACAAGTGTTTGATTCGTCTCCATATCGCCGCGCACCAGCGCCACCACAAGCTTTTGCACCAAACCGCCTTCGGCAGAGCCTTCCGTCGGGGCAAAGGTGCCCATAAAGAAGACCGCTTTGGCCGTGCTGCTGGCGGGAATGCCGAGATAGGCTGCCAACGACTCGATAGTCGTTGTGCCCGGCGTGGCCACACGTTCCAATGGACGAGGTGGATCGGTATTGACGCGAACCTTGCGAAATGTCGCCACTTCTTGATTGGCCGCATAGCCACACTGCTCACAAACCACCAGAGTGTCCTCACCGATGTCGGTGAGGTACATAAACTCATGGGCAAGCTTACCGCCCATCATGCCCACATCGCTTCCAACGGCAAGCAAAGAAAGCCCTACTCGCGCCCCAATGCGGAAATAGGCGTTATAGTGGGCGATATACTGTTTTTTAAGCCCCTCTTCATCTTTATCAAGGGAGTAAGAGTCTTTCATAAGAAACTCGCGTACTCGGATAAGCCCACCACGTGCGCGGGGTTCATCTCGAAACTTCGTCTGTATTTGGTAAACGAGTTGGGGGAGTTGACGGTAGGAGCGGATCTCCGAGGCCGCCAGTTGCGCCACCACCTCCTCATGGGTCATTGCCAACAGCATCGGGTGCCCGCGTCGGTCACGAAAACGCACCATGGTTTCGTCTATGGTTTCCCAGCGCCCGCTCTGTTGCCATAGTTCGGCCGGA
>NZ_DATGKU010000197.1:0-30761 GCF_035294505.1 Chthonomonas sp.
TCTTACTCGGCTTCGATGAGCTTGTGAAAGTATACCTCACAATGCGGCTTCCCCTCGCTCGCCTGTACGGATGCGAATGGCCTCCTCCACATGGGTCACAAAGATTTTGCCATCGCCTATCTCGCCGGTTTGGGCGGCGCGCAGCGCTGTTTCGATCACCTCTTCCACTCTATCGTCGGGCACCACCACCTCGATCTTCACCTTAGGTAAAAGGCTTACCACGTAGGTGTTGCCACGATACTTTTCTGTTCGCCCTCTTTGGCGTCCGTAGCCACGCACGTCGCTCACCGTCATGCCCACAATGCCGATGGAGGCCAACGCCTCCTTAACCTCCTCGATCTTCATAGGACGAATGACGCATTCCACTTTCTTCATGGCTCTCTTCCTTCAACTTTCGATGCGCTCGCGTACCGCTTGCCCCATCTCTTTGGTGCCGATGGTCGGCTGACCGGGGGCGGCGATATCGGCAGTACGTAGACCGTCTTGCAACGCCTTTTCCACGGCTCTTTCCAGCGCCTCGGCCGCCTTGGTTTCTCCCAGAGAATAGCGCAGCAGCATGGCCGCCGACAGCAGCGTGGCAAGCGGGTTTGCAATGTTTTGCCCGGCGATGGTGGGCGCCGAGCCGTGCACCGGCTCGTAGAGACCAAAGGTTCCTCCTTGAGTCTGCCGATCGCCGAGGCTGGCGGATGGCAGCATCCCTAGGCTGCCGGTAATCATGGCCGCTTCGTCGCTAAGAATGTCGCCGAACATGTTTTCGGTGACGATCACGTCGAACTGGCGCGGGTCTCTCACCAACTGCATGGCGCAGTTATCTACCAGCATGTGGGTTAACTCCACGTCGGGATACTGCGCTGCCATCTGTTCCGCCACCTCACGCCATAGGCGTGAGGTCTCCAGCACGTTCGCTTTGTCCACCGAGCAGAGCTTGCGTTTGCGCCCACGCGCCGTCTCAAAGCCCACACGCAAAATGCGTTCTATCTCGGGCCGAGTATAGACGCAGGTATCCACCGCCCTTGAACCGTCGGCATCGCGCCCCTTCGGTTGCCCAAAGTAGATGCCCCCGGTAAGCTCGCGCACCACCAGAATATCCAACCCGTCCTGAACCAGATCGGCCCTTAGAGAAGAGGCCGAGGCAAGCGCCGACGATAGCTTCGCCGGCCTCAGGTTTGCATAGAGACCCAACTCTTTACGCAAGGGCAGTAAAGCCCCCACCTCCGGCCGGAGAGAGGCGGGCTGAACCGTATCCCATTTGGGGCCTCCCACGGCGCCCAATAGCACGGCGTCGCTCTCTTTACAAAGCGCGAGGGTGTGCTCCGGCAGGGGGTGACCGTACCTATCGTAGGCAGCACCACCGATGAGGGCCTCCTCCATTTGCAACGTAAAGCCGAACCGCTCGGCAAGGTAAGTTAAAATTTCGGCTGCAACTCCAACAACCTCCGGCCCAATGCCGTCGCCTGGCAGCAGCGCCACCTTGTAAGATCGCATTTTCCCTCCCTTTATTGGCGAATAGGATGCCCTTCTATCTTACCGTAGAGAGGGCGACTTTCTCAAAGGTTTATCGCATTCTCCCCGCCACACGACTAAGACAAGGTACAATAGGGACATGCGTTTCCGACTAAAAACACGGCTTTTGGCATGGCTGGGCTTTATAGGGATGGCTTTTTGGACGGCCGCCTGCTCGGCTCAGACGGCCCCTCACCCGCTGTTGCTCCCGGCCGATACCGCCTACGGCGAGCCGGTCCCCCTCGCTCTTGAGTTCTCACCAAGCGGCTCCCTAATTCATTGGGCTGATCCCCGCTGCCAAATCGTCTGGTACGTCTATCTTGGTGGTGCGGGGCCGCTTCATTGTGAACTGCACTACACCCTGCCTGCCCAAGCCCGCTCTACGATAGAACTGGAGGTTCGGGGAGTCAATCCGGCCACAAAACCGTGGAAGCTACCGGCAATCACCCTGTCTGCCGGAGAGCAGGCCACGGCCTCCTTAGGCGACATCGCGGTTCCTCACGCAGGCTATTATCGCTTTGCGCTTATAGGCAAAAGCCGCTCCGGCGACGCCTATGGCGAGATTTCCGGCCTACAGCTCAGCGGCCCTCCTTTGGCCGGTGCCCATGCGAACCTAACCGCCCGCCGTAATGCCGCATCGGTTCATCTCTTTTACGTGCTGCCTTCCCACCGGCAAATATCGCGCGCTCCCAAGGCATTCGATTTATGGGATCGGATTGTCGCCTTCTATAATGAGGTAACCGTACGGCGAACGCCGCTTTGGTCTTATTACATGGCCTGCGGCTTCTCGCGCGGATATTTTGGTATTCAGGTGAACAGCCCCACCGAGCGCCGCATCATCTTCTCCGTTTGGGACAGCGGGCCGTCTACGAATGTTCGCTCTGAGGTGCCCTCCGCCAACCGCGTCCGTTTATTCGCCAAAGGCCCCCAGGTCTACGTGGGCGATTTTGGGAACGAGGGCACCGGCCTTCATAGCCATCTGGTCTATCCTTGGCGGGCAAACCAAACCTACCGTTTTCTCGTTGTAGCCCGTCCTCAAGCAACCTACACCCTCTATTCCGCCTACTTCTATTTTCCCGAAAAGCGGCAATGGCAGCTGATCGCGGCCTTTGAGGCACCCAATCAGAAGCCGGATCCGGCAAGCGGCTATCTCACCGGGTTATACTCTTTCGATGAGGATTTCGTAGGAGATAATGGCCAGCAACAGCGACTTGCCGAGTTTGGGAACGCCTGGATTTACGAGCAAGATGGGCGATGGCTGCCCCTCGAAAAGGCCGTTTTCTCTTGCGATGCGCAGGGGCAGAAGAATCGCCTTGACTACGCTGCCGGCGTGGTGCATAACCGTTTTTTCCTCTCAACCGGCGGCTGTGTTGCTAACGGCATTCACTATGGTGCCCTTTTACAGAGGAAGGAGGGCAAGACACCGCCTGCGGATGTGGTTGCCTTCGTCGAAAACCTATTAAAAGCGCCCGCGCCATAGGCTGTAACGAATCAATAGGGTAGAGACGTTCTCTACCACGCTGGGTTCCTGCTTTTTGGAGAGAACTTGGGTATCTTGTGGTGAACAAAAGGAGGCCGGCAAGATGAAAGCCATTGTCCTTGTTTCGGGAGGAATGGACTCGTGCGTCACCGCCGCCATCGCGCAGCAGGAGCACGATGCGGGGGAACTTCATTTTCTCCATGTGAACTACGGCCAGCGCACCGAGCAGAGGGAGCTTAAGGCCTTTCACGATATCGCCGACTTTTATAAGGTGCCTGCTGAACAGCGCCTTGTGTGTTCTATTGCCCATCTAAGTAAAATCGGCGGCAGCAGCCTTACCGACCCCTCTATTCCCGTCTCCGAAGCCGACTTAGCCAATCCCCACATTCCAACCTCTTATGTGCCTTTTCGCAACGCCCATTTTCTCAGCATCGCCGTTTCGTGGGCGGAGGTTTGCGGGGCGAAGCGCATCTATATCGGCGCAGTGTACGAGGATAGCAGTGGTTACCCGGACTGCCGGCCCGAGTACTATGCCGCCTTCAATGAACTCATACGGCTTGGCACCGCGTGTGGGGACATTCGCATCGAAACTCCGATCATCGGCCTCACAAAGGCCCAGATCGTACAGAGAGGGCTTGAACTAGGCGCTCCCTTTCACCTAACGTGGAGCTGTTATCGCAACGAAGAGCTTGCTTGTGGAACCTGCGACAGCTGCGCGCTGCGGCTGCGGGGTTTTGCGATGGCGGGCGTACCAGATCCCCTTCCCTATGTCGTTCGCCCGCACTATGCGTAGAGGTTTATAGGAACGTTGTTCCTAGTTTGTGGGGCGGGCTGAAAGCCCGCCCCACAACACTCTCTATTTTTTCCGCTACTTTGCAGCAGGGGAGGGCGTTGGCCTTGATGCTTGCGCACGGCTTAACCGCGAACGGCGCGTACGCGGCACGCTGCCCTCTTCAAGGAATCGGCGCATCATCACACGGGCACGATGGATGCGCGAACGCACCGTGCCGATGGCGCATCCCATGATCTCCGCTATCTCTTGATATGATTTCTCCTCCACATCGCACAGCAGGATGGCCGTGCGATAGTCCTCGGGGAGGGCGGCAAGCGCCTGCTGCAAGCGCTCCTCCATGATCGGGCCTACCACTAACTCTTCTGGGTTTGAGTTCGGTGCCGGAAATTCGTGAACCATCGTCTGCCCATCCTCATCCGACGTAACGGGCGCATCGAGGGAGTAGATCGGAACGCGCTTCTGGCGACGGCGCAAGTCAATGGCTCGGTTGGTAATGATGCGAAAGAGCCAACTCTCGAAAGAACGGCTTGAGTCGTAGTTGTCAAAGTTGTTCCATGCGCGCACATAAGCGTCCTGTGTTACATCCTCGGCATCGGCCGAATTTCCCGTTAACCGATAGGCCAGGTTGTAGGCGCGGCGATGGCTGCGCTGATAGAGACGCTCGAATTCACGTCGGGCACTTGGGCTTGTGGGTGCTGTTGTCATTGTCACTCCTTTTGCCTCCGCTTTCTCACCTGTTGGGTGTTCTATTGGCTTGTTCTGGCTCTCCGCCAGCTCCGCCCTCTCCAAAATAGGAGAGAGGACGCGATGGCCGCTGTTCATCTGACCACCTCCGATGAAGGCACGGGCAGCATAACCAGACGATGAACAGCCGCCTTAATGGCCTCACAGCCGCTACTCTTGGTAACGAAACCGTCGGCCCCGGCATCGAGGACAGCCTGTTGCTGCGCCTCGAAAGTTCCCATCACCAAAATGCGGGTCTGTAACCCGTGATTTCGCAAACATCGCGCCAGTTCCAACCCGTTCATGCGCGGTAGCATGTAATCCACCACCGCCAAATCGGGCTGGAACTGCTGTATCTTATGGAGGGCTTCAAAACCGTCTTGAGCCTCCCACATCACTTTAATCTCTTGACCGCTTGCTTCGACGGCATAGCGCAGACACTTGCGCACGACCGGGTCGGTATCTGCTAGTAAAATGGTCACTGGTGCCATGCCTGCCTAAAGGCTCCTACCGTCTTCGTCGCTGGTTGCTCGTTGCTTCATGTCTCTATTATCTGCTAACCTAACAATATTTGACATCGGTCAAACGCCCCTTTTTTCATTAGGGAAATCCCCATACGATTTTTAGGGATTTCCCGCAAATGAAAGTTGACAAAACCATCCATTACTAAGGTATGCTAACTGTAGCCCAATCTGCCACTACAAACAGAAAGATACCGGAGGAGAAACGTACTATGGCCAATGCAAAAGTAGGAAAACCCGCTCCCGATTTCACCATGCCCATCGCCAGAGCAACCGATACGCCCAAAACCGTGGGAACCAAAGTGAGCCTTAAAGACTATCGAGGCAAGTGGCTGATCCTCTTCTTCTACCCCCTCGACTTCACCTTTGTTTGCCCCACCGAGATCACCGCGCTCTCCGACCGCTACGACGAGTTCGCCGAGCTTGATGCCGATATTCTCGGTGTCTCCACCGACTCGGTCTACTCGCACCTCGCCTGGATGAACACCCCACGAGAACAACACGGCATCGGCAAGATCAACTTTCCACTCGCCTCCGACATCACCAAAGAGGTTTCACGAGACTACGGCGTGCTCGTGGAAGAGGAGGGGGTGGCACTGAGAGGGCTTTTTATCATTGACCCCGACGGCGTTCTGCAATATGCCGTTATCAACAACCTCAACATCGGGCGCAGCACGGATGAGACCCTTCGTGTGCTTCAAGCCCTGCAAACCGGTGGTCTCTGCCCCTCCGATTGGAAACCGGGCAAAGAGCTGCTGAACGTTTAACCTTCCTCCTTATGCTACAAAGCCGGCCGCCTCTCCAAAGCGAGGGGCGGCCATTATCGTTTTCGTCGCCTCCTTATTCCCCTCAAGGCCCCCACCCCCCCGCCCCTCCCCCTATTAGGGAGAGGGGAGACTAGCAAAAGGGGCACGGTCACCGTGCCCCTACAGGCGGTTTCCTTTGATTAGCTTCCCTTGGAAACTAACCATAACCACTCCCTTTCTTCAATAAGTGAGACACAACAAACGCCTCAGCGGCCAGAACCGTTTCCTTCAAAGCCTATCTCTCTGGCCGCTGCGTTGCTGTCTGCAAGACGAAAGGATGGGATAGGTGGCGAACAAGATAAGCTCACTTCGCTAACTGGCTCTAGAGCCGGGAAATTGGCAGTTTTTGCAGCCTCACCCCTCGCCCTCAGAACTGGTGGGAAGTGAAACTTAAGATTTCTCGCCTTCGGCTCGAAATGACAGGTGTTTATCTCGCTTTCGGATCGGTACAACGGTTGTATCATAGGTTCTTCAAGCCCCCACCCCCCGCCCCTCCCCCTATCAGGGAGAGGGGAGACCAGTAAGCTTACCTGCGGTTTCCTTTGATAATCTTTCCTTTGAAAAACTAGCCACACTAGCCCCCTTTCTCCCTAATAGGGGGAAAGGCCGGGATAGAGGGCGCGCAAACTAGACTTGTTCTGCTAACTGCCTCTAGAACCGTGAAGCCGGCAGTTCCTACAGCTTTACCCCTTCCCCAGCACTGGTGGGAAGTGAAACTTAAGATTTCTCGCCTTCGGCTCGAAATGACAGTCGTATCACCGGCTCTTCAAGCCCCTCCCCAACCCTCCCCCTACAGGGGAGGGAGGGCTAGCTTCCCCCCGCGTGCGGGGGGATGAGCGGGGGGCTTTGGCGTCGCCATTCTGCAGCCCCCACCCTTCCCCCTCAAGGCCGACGCCCTTCCCCTCATCTGCTAAGACTGTCGCCGTCTGATAAGACCGGCGTGTCAATTTGGGCGCGCACCAGCTCGCCGGCCTCGCTGTAGTTGATATACACCGACTTCCACTCCGTACAGTAGTCCATGGCCACCCAGCCGGCTTCGCGCGAGCCGTTTCCCGTCTGTTTTACACCACCGAATGGCAACTGAATCTCCGCCCCACTTGTGGGCAGATTCACGTAGACCAAACCGGCCTCTAGTTGCTCGATAGCTCGAAACGCCTTGCGCACATCGCCGGTATAGATCGAAAGCGATAACCCGTAGGCCGTGGCGTTGGCGACGGCAAGTGCCTCGGCGAGATCGCTAACCTCCATGATGGCGGTCACCGGCCCGAAAATCTCCTCTTGGGCGATGCGCATCTGTGGGGTCACCTTATTGAGAACGGTGGGGGCATAGTAGCACCCCTTCGCATAGGCCCCCTCCGTCAATACGGTTCCGCCCATAACCACCTCGGCCCCCTCCGCCTTTCCTATTTGCACATACTCATGGATGCGCTCTAGCTGGCGCCGGTTGATGACCGGCCCCACCTCTACGTTCGGATCGAGTCCAGAACCAACGCGCAACTGTGCAACCCGCTCCACAAAGGCCTGCAAAAAGCGCGGCTTGACGCTTTTCTGAACCAGGATGCGACTCGCCGCAGTACACCGCTGGCCAGAGGTGGCAAAGGCGCCCCACACGGCTCCCTTACACGCCAACTCCAGATCGGCATCCTCCAAAACGAGAATCGCGTTCTTGCCGCCTAGCTCGCAGCTTACCCGCTTCATCTGCTCGCCACAGCGCGAGGCGATCTGTTTTCCCACCGCTGTCGAGCCGGTAAACGAGATAACCCGTACCCCTCTGGCCTCCACCAGAGCCGTACCGGCCTCCGAACCGTAGCCCGTCACCAAATTGAGCACCCCATCCGGCAAGCCAGCTTCAACCAGCAACTCCACAAAGCGGCAGGCAAGCCCCGGGGTCTCTTCAGACGGCTTAAACACCACCGTGTTCCCCGCAAGAAGAGCCGGGAAAATCTTCCAAGAGGGAATGGCGATGGGAAAGTTCCAAGGGGTGATCACGCCCACCACGCCTACCGGTACCCGTCGCGCGGCGCAATAGATGTCGGTTCGCTCGCTCGGCACCACATAGCCGTCGGGCATACGCCCAAAGCCGGCCATATAGTAGGCCATATCAATGGCCTCCTGCACATCGCCTCGGGCCTCCTCCAATACCTTGCCCATCTCCAACACCATGAGGCGCGCTAACGCCTCCTTGTTCTGCTCCAACAGTCGCCCCATGCGCAATAACAAAGCGGCACGCTCCGGCTTTGGCACCCGGCACCATTGCGGATAGGCCTGTTCGGCGGCTTCCACGGCACGATGCACATCCTCCGCCCCCGAGCGGGCAAAGATGCCGATCATCTGCTCGGTGTCGGCAGGGTTGAGGGAGGGGAAGGTGGCGCCATTGCTTGCGGCACACCATTGCCCCCCAATATAGTTGGTTCTTCCGTCATACATAGTTGCCATCCCTCACTGTGCGAGCTTACGGGCATCCGTCTCGCGAATAATGGCGCTCACACCGGCCTGGTTGAACCCCTTATAGCCCTCCCAGCGCTGAAGTATCTCTAGATGGCTGCCCGCCGCCCCCTGCCTGCGGAAGCGCTCGGCCTGCTCTTCGGTAATCTGTCCCCTCTGCAGTAAACGTTTGCAGCGCTCCTCTCGCACCGGCCATATCTCCGGTTCGGTAAAGGCCTGTTTCAACATGGGGAGGTCGGTAAAGGGCTTCATCACCCCAAAGCCGTTTTCCAGCAGCAAAGCACGCACCTGCTCCCAATCGTATTCCGCTTCAAGGTGATGCATCCCCGCCTCGCCAATGCTGTCGCCGTGCAGTGCGCACCATAACCCAATCGTACCGAGGCTCTCGCGTGGCTCGAGCGGTTGCTCGGCAAAATCCACAAAAAGCTCTTCAGGCGAGAGATCAACATCCGAAAAAATAACCACACGGCTTTCGGGATGCTCTAGAACCTGCGCGCCCCAACCGGCCTCGGCCCCCGCGTAGAATCGTTCCCGAAACTGAAAACCGAACGTGCGCCACAGCTCCATCAGATCGGCGAAACTCTCCCTGGCCGAACGGTAGGTATGGTGGTCGTGATTGGCCCAACCCATCCCTAGCTCCTGCTGGCGCGCATACTGCCAACGCGCCGCCCGGTTGCGTGTCATGTAGTATTCACGCTCTGCAGCAAAAAACTCGTCGGTCGCGCGTCCCGCCCCCAACACATCCACCAGCTCTTCGGCCAACCGCTGAGCCTGCAAAAGCGCCTCGTCATCACGAGGCCGCTCCCGCAGACGCCGACGAGCCTCCTCTAAAGCCACACGCATCTCCTCCGTGAGCCGTCCCGGGCGAAATCCGCGATAGCCTTTACGCACCACCGCCGCCAATTCGCCCTGTGGCAACGCACCTACCGCCTCCTGATAAGCCGAGTCGTAATCCCCCTCTACGCGATCCGGCTCCCAACGGTTTTGTTGTAAGAAAGGCTCCAAAGCCTCTACGGCAATGGCCAAGCGCCATCGGGCGCCAACCCGAAAGCGAGGCAAACGCGCCTGTGGATGGTGCCACACAGGCTCCCCCTCCACATCGGTCTCTATCATGCCCACACGCTCTAACTCCTCCACACTGAGGATCGAGCGCGGCACCACCCAGTGGTCTATGAGGTTCGCCAAGCGAACTCCCGCGTAAGCATGGAAACGATGGGCCATCTCTTGCACCATCGGGTTCTCATGCAAAAAGCGCTCCAGAAGCCCTTCGCATAGCGAGGCAGCCTCCGGGCAACGAGGCCAACTCTCCAGTCTCATTCGCTTCCCCCTCTCTTCAATCGAACGACACGCAGTAGCGTGGGCATTGAATTAACCTCGGCATCGAAACTTTAGGCCCTCTCTGCAGTCTAAAAGGTACACTATGCACAGCATACCCTTTTAGATAGGATTTTATGCAACCGACTCGGCATCTCATCACTCGATACGGAGAGAGAACCCGCCGTGTGCGGCCTCTTGCTCCCCTCCTGATTCTTGCTCTCTGCCTTCAGCTCGCCCTTCAGGCTTGTGCCGGGCCTCCTCGGCCAAAATGGCCCTCGGCAGCTTGGATACAGGCTGTGCAAAACGCTGTTCAGAATCGCCGAATAGCTAGCCTACAGCCCTATACCGAGGGCCCGCCAGCCCAAATTCTTTCTTGGCTCAACCGCGGCCCTACAAAAACATGGAATGTTCAACTCCTGTCTCTACCAAACCGGCAGCCCATGCCGCTCTTTATTGTCTTCTCCTGTTGGCATACCTGCCAAAGCGACGGCGACCATGTGCATTCGCTGATCGAAACGCCTCAGGGTTGGAAGATCGGGCAGGAAGTGAAAGAGGACGATTCGGGCGGCTACCAGATTTGCGACCATCGGCTCACCGTTCGCTTGCAGCCCGAAACACACAGCGTGCTCTGTAGCGATGAAGCACGTGTGGAAGCTATCTCGCCTAAGCCACGCCCCTACTGCCTGTTTCGCCTCTCTCCCGACTACACGATCACTCGATTCTCCATCGAAGGTAGGCCCGTGCCCTTCCATCGGGCCGGAAGCGTCGTCGCGTTCATTCCCCCTCATTTCCCTCCATTCACTCTAGACATCGCCTATTCCGGAGCACCCGACCATCAAGACGGCGACTACGTGCTGCCCAACGAGGTCGTGATCGACTCCTATTGGTACCCTCAAATCGCCCGCCTGCCTGCTACCTCTACCATTCAGGTCACCGCCCCACCTACTTGGACGCCCATCTCCACGGGCGATCTGCAGTCTACCGTTCATCACCCCGACGGATCCATAACGCTCACCTTTTACAACCCCATTCCGGTCTGTTATTTTACGGTGGATATGGGGCGCTATTATGTCTACACGCGGACGGTGCAGGGCATTCGGCTGGCCATCTATCTGCTTGACGCCGATGCCCCCCTCGCGCAACGCGCATTGAACCTTTTGGAGCAGGCGCTTTCTTTCTATAGCGAGCGCTTTGCCCCGTTTCCGTACCACCAATATACGGTGGTTGAGACCGACGGTCCCTTCGATGGAGCCTTAGAGGCCTATTCGTTCGCCACGTTTGAGCACGGCACGATTCTCGATCTGCTGCCGCACGAGCTGGCACACACCTGGTGGGGTGGCCTTCAACCCTGCACCTATCTGCACTCCATGTGGGATGAGGCATTTGCCGACTACTCCGCCAACCTTTTCCAGCGAATCGGCCTTCCTAGAACGATTCCATCGCAAGATGACGATTCCCTCCACCCCTCGTGGGGAGATCGGTTCCAGATGGCTCCTGTGGCCTCCGTCTTCGACACCACCGACCCGGTGCAATGCGACATTGGCTACACAAAAGGGAGCCTGGTGTTGCGGATGCTTGAGGACGAGCTAGGGCTACCCAGCATGCTCGCCTGCCTTCGCGCGTTTTTGGCGGAGCGCACGGCCGGTAAACCGGCAGAGTGGAGTGATTTTCAGCGCGTAGTGAACCGTATAACAAGAAGGAACTATGCGAGGTTCTTCCAGGAATGGCTTTACCGAGCCGGCCTGCCGGCATTACAACTGAAGGAGGTACAGCTTTTACAAACCGCAGATGGCTATCAGATAACGGGTTACATTGTCCAAAAGGCTCCGATCTATCATCTCCATCTGCTTATTCAAGTGACAACATGGGATCATGATACATACAAAAAGGAAATAGAAATAGTCCAGAAAAGCACATTTTTCACCCTAAGAACGACATCTAAGCCACAACGAATTGTCCTTGATCCGGGAAATGCGCTCCCACTGGCCACAGCTCAGGGAACTTTTTGGCGCTTTTAAGAGACAGTAAATTTTTGGGAATTGGGAACATTTTGTCTGGTCAAACCTGTTAAATAGTTATGGTGTGCGAGAAGAGGCGCCAAATTCTCGTAGAACAATCAATAAAACCTGTTCCATACATTTAAGAAGCGTCTGTGTTGGGAGAGAGTAACGACCGCATAAAACGCTTCCAGTTGCTAGGAGGAGAAACAAACCTATGAAAAGAAAAACCGCTTTTACATTAATTGAGCTGCTAGTCGTTATCGCTATAATAGCGATACTGGCAGCCATTCTGTTCCCCGTGTTTGCACAGGCCCGCGAGAAGGCACGCCAAGCGAGCTGCACCTCCAACATCAAACAGCTCACCACCGCGATGCTGATGTACACTCAGGACTACGACGAGGACTTCCCGTTCTGGAGCTATGCCGATTCGGTGGCCTGTAATGGCCCTCTCGGCAATGTAGCCTGTCAACATTTCGAGTCGATTTGGTTCAACGCCATTTACCCCTACGACAAAAATGCCAATATCTACACCTGCCCCGATGCTTCTGACCACAGCACGATCACCCAAAACCAGCTTTGGGGTTGGACGAAGGCGACTGATCTGACCACCGTGGGGATCAATTCTGGCTTGGTTAACGCGCAGGTGAGCTACGGTATGAGCGAGCCTATCTCAACCGGAACTCTCTGTGGTGCACCCAACTCCAGCGGGTGTTCGCAAGCGGCCATTCAACAAGTAGCTCAGACGCTGCTTATCGGCGATTGTGTGATTGCGCTTACGGGTAACTTCGTTCCCGATCGCACCAACAACCCGCAGTCGGCCAATTACATCCTTTCACGGGTGGCCTATCCTAACTGTACCACCAATCCCTGCGGGGCCTACCTAAACGATAACGGCATCTACACGGCTCAGCCGCAATACGATAATCAGGCTCGCCATGCACAGGGCGATATCGTTGGCTTCGCCGACGGGCATGCCAAATGGCTACGCGATTCTCAAATCATTTGGGGGCTTATTGATGGTCTAGGGCCGGCCCAGTGATCGTCATCTGACTTGACAGTGTCGCCTTCTTTGGTGTACACTAACGGCTAGTTTGGGGCGGAGGCGCTCTGCTTCCGCCTCTTCTCATGCCCGATAACAAGCTCAATTTGGAGATTCGGATACCCATGTATGCCATTATAAAAACCGGTGGAAAACAGTATCGTGTAACGGAAGGCGATAGGCTTGTGGTGGAAAAACTTCCCGGCGAACCGCAAACCACCGTGGAGCTTTCGGAAGTGTTGCTCGTTCAAACCGATAATGCCCTAAAGGTGGGAACCCCCTTTGTGGAAGGAGCTACCGTCACCGTCACCATTCTCGAACAAACCAAGGGAAAGAAGATTAAGGGGCTTACCTACAAGCCAAAGAAGAACGAACGGCGCCGCTACGGCCACCGGCAACCACAGACCATTTTGAGGATAGATGCGATTCGCGCGGAATGAACCCGCATGATGAAGGAGACAGACGACCATGGCTCATAAAAAAGGTGTGGGAAGCTCGCGAAACGGCCGCGATAGCCATTCGAAGCGGCTGGGCGTGAAAGAGTTTGGAGGCGAGTTCGTACGCGCCGGCTACGTGCTCGTGCGCCAGCGCGGCACAAAGCTTCATCCAGGAAATAACGTTGGTATGGGCAGCGACTACACTCTTTTTGCGCTTACCGACGGCATCGTTAAGTTTGAAGGCGACAGAAAACGGCGTCGTGTAAGCGTGTATCCCGTTACCACCAACAATCCCGCTCAAGAGCCTGAACCAGCACCCAGCGCTTAAGCCTCGATGAGACGACAGCCTTGCTTAGAGAAAAAATGAGGGGGCTGTGGCTTTGCCACAGCCCCCGATGCATTAAACAGTCACCTCTTCCACACCTAATACGCGCTTGAGAATGGGTTCGATCATGCGTAAACCCGCATACCCCCCGGCCCGCCCCCGCATTACGCCCTCTGCGTCAAATACATAGTAGGCCGGCCAGAGCTGGTTCTCGAAACGGTCGCCGATAACGTGTAGATTGTCTATGGCACAAGGCTCCTTTATGCCCAAGGCCTCGATATCCGCACGTACCGCATCTAAGTCCGTGTCGGACTGCTCGCGAGGCATGTGCACGGCCACCACCTTCAAGCCCAAAGAGGCATACCGATCGCGCCATTCGGCCACCGTGGGCATGTTATCGTGGCAAATGGGGCAGCTTTTAGCAAAGAAATGCACGAGAACAGGACTTCCTAGCAACTGCTCTCGCGTCACCTCTCCATTGATCCATTCGGTGGCACCGGTGAGTTCGGGCAACGGGGTGCCCATACGTAATGGCATACAGCTCCTCCTTAGCAAACGGTAACATCTGCAGGCTTATTATACCTAACAGGGGAATTCATTTGAATAATTGGCAAAATTCGCTATTTATTGCACTATCTGCTCTTAGCACAAAATTTTTTATAAAGCGCCTCCCGACTAACAAGGGGGCGTTTGCGCTAAAATATATGGATAGAAGACATTGTGCCTAAAACCCGTTCGTCTAATCTCGATGGCAAGTAGGAGATGCCTGAAATATGATGGTTTTGATGAGCGTTGACGCTACACAACAACAGATAGATGACGTTATTCAATTGATTAAACAACACAATTTGAAGCCTCTTCACCTGCCCGGTGATGAACATGTAGCCATTGGCATCGCGAGCGCTATTCCTCCAGAACTCCGAGAGCCGCTTACCCTAGCCCTCCAGGCGCTTCCGGGAGTGGATCATGTGGTTCAGATCAGCCGCCCTTACAAACTGGCCTCCCGCGAGTTCTGGCGCACCGACACCGTTGTCCAGATCGGAGAGGTTAAAATTGGAGGAAATGCGCCCTGTGTGATCATGGCCGGCCCCTGCTCGGTTGAGAGTAGGGAGCAGATATTCACCACAGCCCAGGCGGTGAAAGCGGCCGGTGCCAAGATTTTGCGAGGCGGCGCCTATAAACCGCGCACCTCACCCTACTCTTTCCAAGGTCTTGGTCTCGAAGGGCTGAAACTGCTTAAGGAGGTAAGCGACCAACTAGGCATCCTCACCGTTTCCGAAGTGATGTCGCCTGAAGATGTGGAGAAGGTGGCCGAGCATGTGGATATTCTGCAGATCGGCGCGCGCAACATGCAAAACTACGCCCTGCTGGTTGCCGTTGGACGTTCCGGGCGCCCCACCCTACTGAAGCGCGGCATCGCTGCCACCATTGATGAGTTTCTTCTTGCGGCCGAGTATCTGCTGCATCATGGCACAAAAGATGTGATCCTTTGCGAACGCGGCATTCACCCCCTCGACAGAACCTATACGCGCTATACCCTCGACCTCAATGCCGTGCCCGTTATCAAACATCTGTCGCACCTTCCGGTCATCGTAGACCCCTCACATGGGACGGGGGCCGCCCGCTATGTGCCGGCCATGGCTCGGGCGGCCATCGCCGCCGGCGCCGATGGCCTGCTGATCGAAGTACACCCCGATCCGAAAGCTGCCCTCTCGGATGGGGCCCAGTCCCTCACCCCCGAACAGTTTAGCGCCCTCATGAAGGAGTTGGAGCGCGTGGCCATGGCGGTAGGTCGCTGCTTGTAAACGTATGTGCTACAATAAGCTGTTTCTATAATGTTTGTAGACGCCTTTGGGAAAAGCCAAAAATAGGAATAGGGAGCTTTACATTCCTCAAAAATCGTATAGGGAGAGTAAGGAGGCTTAATTGTTATGAAGTGTCCACGCTGCTCGGCGGAAATTCCCGCAAACTCGCGCTTCTGTTTGCGCTGCGGCACGCCCGTACAACCCTCAAGCCCCTCGTACGCCCCACCGAATGCGGCTTTTCAACAAGCTGTAGCGAGGCGCAACGGAAACTCGTCGGCCAAATGGGCTGTTTTTGGTCTTATAGGTCTTGCGCTCATAGGGGTTTTGGCATGGGGCTTTAGCTCGCGCCTGCTGCAACATCCGGCTCATGCTCCACAACCGGCTCCTCTTGTGCAGGCACCCGCGGCCGCCACGACGGCACCGCTGGTGCAAGCGCCGGCCGTCGCAACGCCCAGTCGCATGGTTCAGGCTCCAGCACAGCCCGCGCCGCAAGTGAATGTTGGGCCGATCTCGAACTACCTCGCTTTTCTGCGTAAAGTAGAGCTGATGAAGCAAGACCTCATCGGGAAAGAGATGGGAGCTGCTCTAGGAACCTATGGCAACCTCACGCCCGACGAGATCAAGGCCGCATCGAGCAGCGCCGAAGCGCAGCAGTTCTTGCCACATATAAGTCAAGATAGCGCACGCCTCAAAACGGAGTGGGATCAGCTTATCCAGTACTTCCTCAGTGTGCAGCCGCCGCCTGAATGCGTCACGCTTCAGCAAAAATACTACGAGCATTTAGCCAAGATCGAGGCCGAATTCGTCAAAGTCAACGATTCGCTTGCCGACGCACAGTCCAATCCTCAAGAGGCCTTAAACACGCTTTCTCAGATGCTCGGAACGGCCTCCGCCGATGCGGATGCCTCCGCAGTAGCGGCCGATCAGGCGCTTGCCGATGTGTGCAATCGTTATGGGTTAACCAAAGACTTCTCGATCACCACCGGCTCCAACGCCTCAAGCCTGTTGCACTAATCTAGCGAAAACCGCCGCTAACCGGAATCACCGCGCCCGTAATCCATCGGGCCTCGTGAGAGGCCAAAAAGAGCACGGCATCGGCGATGTCCTCCGGCGTGCCTAACCGACGTAGAGGTGTTTGGGCGATGATGTGGGCACGGTCGTTCGCATCTAAACGCTGTTGCAGCATGTCTGTCTCGGTAAAGCCGGGCGCAATGGCGTTTACGCGCACCCCACGCGGTCCTAGCTCCACGGCAAATGTGCGGGTAAGCACCTCCAAAGCCGCCTTGCTCGCACTGTAAACCCCCAGCCCGGGCGGTGTGGCCGCAGCCGCCCCAGAGGAGATGTTGATGATGCTGCAGCCCTCTTCCCCAAAAAGCTTGGCGGCCTCCCGCATGGCTGCCAAAGGCCCCAGCACGTTTACCGCAAACAGCCGCTCGGCGTGATGGCGATCGGTCTCTAACAAAGGGCGGATTTCCAAAATGGCCGCGTTATTCACCAACACATCTAGCCGCTTGTGCCAACTAAACGCCGTCCGCACCAAGTGCACCACCTGCTCGCACTGCCCCATATCCGCCTGAAACGCCACTGCAGCGCCACCGGCTTCGGCGATCTGCTGTACAACACGCTCGGCGGCTTCCTTGTTGCGCTCATAGCCTATAACGACATAGGCGCCCTCACCGGCAAAGCGGCGCGCAATGGCCGCACCAATGCCGCGAGAGCCGCCCGTCACAAGAACCGTTTTCCCCTCGAAGCGTCTGCCCATGAACACCTCACGAACTGTGGATAGAGGAGGGATTCTGCGCCGACGAAGACCGCTTGCCGGAAGGCTCCGTTGTCACAAGGTTGAGGTTTAGAATGGGGCGACTATCCCATGGATAGCGCCGATCGTAAATGATGTAGATAGGAAAATCCACCAGCAGTGGCTCGATAGAGCTGTCCGCTCGTTGTGGCGGCTTTACGAGGGCCGTGCCCTCATACTCCTTGTCGGCACGATAGCGATAGGTAACCTTATAGACTACTTTGCCCCAACGCCGGTAGCGACGGCTATGTGTAATAATCCCCTCCTTAGGCACTCCATAGCTCGCCAAATACTGCTCTCTACGCACCTTTTGCCACCACAGCAGTGCGGGAACACTCAAATAGACCAGCCCCAAAAGCTCGAACAGCCAATAGGAGAGAATAGCGGTGAAAGCGGCGCTCTGCCCAAATTTGCCCACACGGCTATACGAAGGCAGCGACGGGAGATAGGTTACGAGCAGGCGCGTTCCCAAGCGAAAACGCATGTAGGTATCGGGGCGAACGGCGATTTGCCCCGTGTAGGCCACATTGCCAACCCGATAGGCGTAAAGTAATCTACCGTTGCTTGCCTTCCAAGCAGAGCCTGGCTCGTTATTGATGATCTGCGCTTGAACGAGTTTGCCGTGTTGATGTAACTGCCAAAGTAGCCAAGTCTGCTCAGCACAAAACCAGGCCGTGCTCAAAAAATAGAGAACGGGCAAGGCGACTAAAGCGGCCACTACAGCACGCGCATAAAGGCGAGGGTGAACATGAGGTAGGGTATAAGTTCGCGATGAGGCGGCAGCCGGTTTAAACCAAAGGCCCGATAGCCACAGAGCCAGTGGTTCGTTCTTTAAAAGGAAGCCAAGCCCCAAAAAGTTCAAAAACGCGCCCACCATGCGTGTGGTAAGGTCAGAAGGGATGAAAAATAGCAAGCCTAAACCGGCCAAGAGGAATGCGGAGCCGGCCAAAAGCAAGGCAGCCCGCTGCCATCGCACCACTGTTGCTGTCATTCCTTTTTATCCTTTCTATGGCCGAATGAATATCTCAAAGGAAATAGCCTGCCGGCAGACGCCGGGCAGGCTGGCGCTTTCCGTTATACGCTACGCCGGTTCTGGGCGCAGGCGCGGTTGAATGATGGGTGGCTCTGTTTCCTGGGGGGTTGTCTGCGTGCCAACGGCGGGCGGTGCCGTTGGGGTGTTGTCTATGCCCTTGCGAATGTCATCGGGCGTAGCCCGCCCCTCTAGCAGCGCAAGAAACTCCTCACGGGTCAGCGTCTCCTTCTCAATCAGCACTTCGGCGATGAGATCCATCTTCTCGCGATACTCTGTGAGGATCGCGCGTGCGCGTTCGTAGCCCTGGTCTATGAACGCCCGAACCTCCTCATCAATGATTCGGGCCACCTCCTCGCTATAGTCTCTATCTTCCATGAGATCGCGTCCGAGGAAGGGGCTGCCCATTCTACGCCCTAGTCGCACCATGCCAAGCCGTTCGCTCATGCCGTACTCGCATACCATGGCGCGTGCAAGGTCGGTCGCTCTGTCGAGGTCCGAGGTCGCCCCGGTGGTAACGTCGCCAAACACCAACTCTTCGGCCACACGGCCACCGAGGGTAGCGGCGATGTCGTCCATCATCTCCTGCTTTGTGCGGAGGAACTGCATATCCTCTTTGGGGATGTACCATGTGGCGCCGCCGGACATACCGCGCGGCACAATGGTAATTTTATACACCTGGTCGGCGTTGGGCAGTTTGGCCGCGACGATGGCATGCCCTAGCTCATGATAGGCCACAATGCGCAGCTCTTTTTCGGTGTGTCGGCGCGATTTGCGCTCTGGCCCCATCACCACGCGTTCGCTCGCCTCATCGAACTCGCGCATGCTAATGCGGGTTTTATCGCGCCTGGCGGCCAGAATGGCCGCTTCATTTACCACGTTCGCAATATCGGCTCCGGTGAACCCCGGCGTTCGCTTCGCCAGCGTGTCCACATTCACATCGTCATCTATAGGCTTGCCGCGCAGGTGCACCGAGAAGATTGCCTTACGGCCGGCGAAATCGGGCGCATCCACCACCACCCTTCGGTCGAAACGACCGGGGCGTAGGAGGGCAGGGTCTAACACATCGGGGCGGTTCGTGGCGGCGATCACAATAACTCCGGCGTTCGGATCGAAACCGTCCATTTCCACCAACAACTGATTGAGAGTCTGTTCACGCTCATCATGGCCACCCCCAACGCCGGTACCGCGCTGACGGCCTACGGCATCAATCTCGTCAATAAAGATGAGGGAGGGCCGATGGGCCTTGGCCGTATCGAACAGATCGCGGACACGGCTCGCGCCCACTCCCACAAACATCTCCACAAAGTCAGAGCCGGAGATATGAAAGAAAGGCACACCTGCCTCTCCGGCCACGGCGCGCGCCAACATGGTTTTTCCACAGCCCGGAGGGCCAAGCAGCAACACGCCTTTTGGAATCTTCGCTCCCAAAGCCTGAAACTTCTTGGCGTTCTTTAGAAAATCCACTATCTCGGCCAGCTCTTGTTTGGCCTCTTCCACTCCGGCAACATCCTCAAAGGTTACCTTCGGCACCGAATCGGTTACACGCTTCACGCGGGCTCTACCAAACTGCAAAGCCTGATTGCCGCTGCTTTGGGCCTGGCGCACAAAGAAGAGGTAGAAAAACAGAATGAACACAAAGGGTATGACCAGCCACTCTAGGATATTAGAGAAAATATCCCCTAGCACCGGATGTTTGAAGTCAAAATTCACACCCTGTTTGCTCATCAGCTGGATCAGGTCGGCCTGGGCTTGGTCGGAAGGAGGCAGTACCAGCTCCTGCTCCTGGTCTTGTCCGGGCATGGCGCCGTGTAATACCACATCTATGGTATCCTTTGTCAGCGTAACGCGCTCGATCTGGGCCGGGTTGGTTTGAAGGAGCCGGTAGAAGTTAGAGTAGGTCATCGTACGACCGGCACTTCCCAGTCCGCCCATAAAGGAAGAGCGTAACAGGATGGCTAGAAGCGCCACAACCACACCGACTATAAATATGTTGCGTAACCAGGCAAAACCCTTCAACTTCGTCTCCTCATCTGTTCGTCCACGCGTTTGCGTTCCAAAGCACACGCAACTTACCGTGTCCTTGTTTATCTATACGCATTTGGTGCCTCGAAACGCAGTGCTAGACGATAGTTTTTTACCGAAATATCCATTTTTGCGAGGTTCGGCCCCACCTCCACCACATCGGCAGCATATGCAAGGCTGGGAACCGCCAACAGGCGCCCCCCCGCATCTACCACCACCGGCCACTCTGTGCGTAGCTCCCGGGGGACATGCGCATCCACAAAGATGTCCTGCAGCTTGCGATGTTTGAGCCGATTCCCAATCTTTACTTCTATACGATCTCCTGGCCGTCGGGAGCGCACACGAAGCGGAAACATAAGTGCATCGGGGTTTAACAGCACTCCCCAATCGCGTTCTCTATTTAGAATACCTTCTAAATCTCTCTCTTCTTCCAAGAAAACGGCCTCCACTCTCCAGCCATTCCGCGCGATCTCCGTTGTCCCCGGAACGTTCAGTTCCTGCTGCCAGGGAACCGCCGCAGATTGAGGACGCATCTCCTCGATGCAAAGCTTGCCTGCCTTTATCCTCAAGCGCACACTCTTCCCCATAAAAGTCGGCAGCTGTTCAGAGAGACCTTCTTTTCCCTCAAGGAATGATTCGATGGTAGCGAAATCCACATCCTGCAGACTGCCCCGCACCTCGCAAATCGCCTCTCTCAAAACCCGTCGTTGCAGACCTATCGGAAGCTCTTTTAAACGCTCGGCCGAAAGCAGAAGGGTCTTTGGCTTGGGAGTTTCCGCCAGCTCCCCCAGTTTTTCCTTCGCCAAGCTCTCCAAAACCGCGTTATCGGCAGCAAGCAACTCTGCCATACGCGCCAATGCGTCCTCTACATGGTCACTGTAATACGCCCTTAAAAGCGGCAGCAGTTCCAGCCGAATTCGATTGCGCAGAATCTCCGTGCTCCTGTTGGAGCTATCGCAACGCGGCGCGATTCCCAAGGCCGCACAGAAGGCCTCTGTCTCCTCCCGCCTCGTAAAGTAGAGGGGCCGAATGATAGGCCCTTGCACGGCGGCAAAGCCCGTCAGCCCCTCCATGCCGGTACCGCGTAAAAGATGGATGAGCACGGTTTCAATGCGATCATTCCAGGTATGACCAACCGCGATGCGATTTGCCCCCTCTTCCTCTGCGACCCTCTGTAGAAAGGCATAACGCATCTCGCGCGCCGCCTGCTCCAGCGAGAGATTCAGACGCCTTTGCCGTGCCGCCACATCGGCTCTGTCATAACGCAACTCCACGCCGAAGGCTTGGCAGTGCGCGATGATCCAGCTTAAATCCTCGTCGGCCTCTGTGCCACGCAGCCCGTGGTGTAGGTGGGCTGCTACAAGCCGAATATCCCACTCCGCTTGTAACATCCGCAGTGCATGAAGCAGTGCCGTTGAGTCGGGCCCACCCGAAAAGCCGACGACGATCTTATCCCCGCGCTGCACCATAGAATAGCGCGTGATGGCCTTACGCACCTTGTTTAGTAGGTCTTCCACAACGGCAGTTTTTGCGTCGTCGGTGGTCATTTTGCCAGAACTTTATCGAGGCTCGGAATGGCTTCTAACAGGTTGCGCGTGTAGGGATGCTGTGGGTCGCTGAAGACCTGCTCCACAGCACCTCGCTCCACAATTCTGCCCCGTTCCATTACGATGACCTCTTCGGCTAGGTAGCTGACCACATCGAGATTGTGCGAAATAAATAGATAGGTAAGATTGCGCTCCCTCTGCAACCGGCACAACAGGTTAAGCACCTGGCTCTGCACTGAAACATCCAACGCGCTCGTAGGCTCATCTAGCACTAAGAACTTCGGCTCAACCGAAAGCGCGCGAGCGATGGCGATGCGCTGTCGCTGCCCCCCGGAAAACTCATGCGGGTAACGGTCTAAGGCGTCCGGCGACATAGAGACCTGTCTTAGCAGCTCGGCCGCCCTCTCCTCACGCTCCCGCGCATTGGCACCAATGCGATGGATTACCATTCCTTCGGTGAGGATTTCACGAATGTTCATACGCGCATTGAGAGAGGAGTAGGGGTCTTGAAACACCACCTGAATCTCCCTACGCAAGGCCCTTCTCTCCTTCGCAGAGCGTGCCGAGTAGGGCAGACCGTTGTACAGTATCTGCCCTGCCGTGGGTTTGATCAAATCCAACAACATAAGCCCTACGGTGGTTTTGCCTGAGCCGCTCTCTCCCACGAGGGCCAACGTGCTACCTCGGCGTATTTCAAAACTCACATGGTCTACTACCCGTCGCCACTGCTTGCGCCACAAGCGCCCACGGACCGGGTAGTCTTTGCAAAGCCCCTGGGCCACAACCAGAAAATCTCCTGCAGAGAGGGTCGGACTTGAGGTCATGAGCGCACCTCTCCCACGGAAGTAGGAGCTATTTCCGGGTCGTACAGATGGCAGCGCACGGTATGGCGATTCGCAACCGTGAGAGGCCTTGGCGCCAGTTCCAAACACGGCTGCCAGCAGAAACTACAGCGCGGGGCAAAGCGGCAGCCAGGCGGCCAAGCCGTAGGCGAGGGCACCACGCCCTCTAAAGAGTTCAACTCCTTACCTCTACGCATTTGTGACGGTAAACAGGCAAAAAGCCCTTGTGTGTAGGGATGGCGTGGGTGTTGAAACAGCTCCTTGACCGGCGCCTCCTCCACGATCTGGCCGGCATACATCACGGCCACACGCTGCGCAAGTCGCGCCACCACACGTAGGTCATGGGTTATCAACAGCACCGCCATGCCCGTCTCTCGCTGCAGATCGGCCAGGAGATCAAGTATCTGCGCCTGAACGGTTACATCTAAGGCGGTGGTAGGCTCGTCGGCGAGAAGGAGTTTGGGTTCGTTGGCGAGCGCCATGGCGATCATCACCCGCTGTCGCATTCCCCCCGAAAGCTCGTGCGGATACTGCCGCATCGCACGCTCCGGCTCCGGCAACCCCACCCGCCCCAGTAACTCGATGGCCTGCGCTCGCAGGTTGCCGCGTTTTCCATGAACTGCCATCGCCTCAATAAGCTGATCGCCCACGGTGAAGACGCCGTTAAGAGAGGTCATCGGCTCTTGAAAGATCATCGCGATCTCTTTTCCGCGAATCTCACGCATCTGTTCCCACGTTCTGTCGAGAAGGTCTTCCCCTTGAAAGAGAACGCGCCCACTCTCGATATAGCCCGCAGGCTCGGGCACCAACTGCAGAATAGAGAGCGCCGTCATAGACTTTCCACAGCCCGACTCTCCCACTAAAGCCAGTATCTCCCCTTCATCAATGGTGAAGCTCACACCATCCACGGCTCGCGAAAGCCCCTGAGGGGTTCTGAAATAGGTTCGCAGATTCTCGACCACTAACAGAGGGTTGTTCACGCTTAAGAGCTCCTTAAACGGGGGTCAATGGCGTCGCGCAAGGCATCCCCCAAAATGTTGAAGGCCAAAACCAAAATGAAGAGCGCTCCGGAGGCCGAGGCGAGGTTCCACCAGATCACCGGCGTGCGAGTCAGCTCGATGCGAGCGGCATCTATCATGTTGCCCCAACTTCCTACATCGGGTCCAACACCCACACCCAGATAGGCCAGCAACGGCTCGTACAGCACGAAGCCGCTAAACCCCAGCACAATGCTGATGATCACCACCGGCAGCAGATTGGGCAGAATGTGCTTCATGAGAATACGGGCATTCGAGGCCCCTAAAGCCCGCGCGGCCAGCACAAACTCTCTATCCCGATATTTGAGAGTCTCGCCGCGTACCAAACGGCACAGCCCTATCCAGCTGGTGAAGGCCAACGCGATGCAGATGTTCACAATACCCCGCCCTAATACCAGCACCAGCGCGATAATCAGCAGAATGTCGGGCACGGAGCCGACCACGGTGTAGATATACTGGATAATATCATCTACGACCTTACCGAAATACCCCGCCAACATCCCCAAAATAACGGCTAGGGGCAGCACGAGGAGGGAGGAAAGCCCTCCAATAAGCAGAGCCGTGCGACAGCCTTTGAGCGTCTCGTAAAGCACATCGTTGCCTGTGCCGTCTGTCCCTAACAGATGAAAACCTCGCAGACGATGCGGGTGTACCTCACCCATCGTATACTTCGCAAACGGCGCCGAGTAGGTTCGTTCCACACGAACATGGGCCGCCTCAAAAAGGCGATCGAGCACCGTCTTCGGTTCGGCATTCACACTGCTCTTCCAAGAGATGCTGTCGAGAAAAGCGACAAGCCCATAGAGAGCAATAACGCATACGGCCACAATAGCTGCACGGTTGCGTCGCAGTCGTCGAAAAGCTTCCCGCCACAACGGCTGGCGACTTGCCAAGCGAATGGCGACAACGAGCCCACCCACAACCAAGAAAGGAACGAGATTATCCCATGACAGCCAGTCGTACATCGTCTACTCCAGCCTCACCCGCGGGTCTAGAAGCGCATAACAGATATCCGTTAGAATATAGCCCACAATCGTCACCAAAGCGCCTAGAAAGACCATGGCACGCACCACAGCGAAATCCTGTCCGTTGATCGCATCCACGGTATAACTTCCTAGTCCGGGAATATCAAAAAACGATTCGAGCAAGAGGCTCCCCAGGAACAGGCCCGGGATCGAGGCCACCACGGAGCTGGCGATAGGGATGGCCGCGTTTTTTAGAACGTGCTTGAAGAGCACGCGGGTCTCACTTACCCCCTTTGCCCGCGCCGTACGCACGTAGTCCTGGTTCATGGCGTCGAGCATGAAGGTGCGAAAGAGCCGCGTCGTGCCGCCAAGCCCACTGATGAGCGCCACCAACACCGGTAAGAGGATGAAGCGAAGGCTGTCAAAACCGTGCCGATAGCCGGCCAACGGAAACCATCGCAACAGCTTTCCGAAGATGAACTGCCCCGTCATGATGTAGACGAGCGCGGTAATGCTCATCAGCAGCACACACAAAAAGGCACCCCAATAGTCCAAATAGGTCGCCCGAAAGTAGGCCAGCCCCAAGGCAAAACAGATCGACACGGTGAGAGACGCCATTAAAACCACAATCTGCACCTCAAAGGAGGGGCCGGCTCCCTCCTTGATACGAGTCCAGATGTTTTCGCCTGTGGCATCCGACTTTCCGAAGCGCAACAAGAAGAGCGCCTCGGTGGTCTCCTTGAACTGCACCCACTTCGGTTTATCGTAGCCGTGCTGATGCAACCAAGCCTTGATCTGCTGAGGCGTGGGGTTCTTTGCAGATAGGTTGCGACGAGCGATCTGTTCCGGTGAGGAGGTAGCATAAAAGAGCACAAAGGTAAGAAAGGCCACACCAAGCAAAGTAGGAATGGCCAGTAAAATTCGCCGAATAACGTATCGCAGCATGTCTTAAGCTTCCTCCGGAGGATGCACCCGTACGTGCCGACGTGAACGTTGCCGCACCACCTGTACGGCAGGAAGGGAGCCGACCGTGAGAAACACTACAAGACCTACGAGCGGCCATAATTTGGGCCGATTCCACTCCCGTTGCAAGCGCAGACGCTCCGCGGCATCCACCGCATAGTATTTTGGACTATCGAGCGCGATGGGGTTTGGCTTTACGTTCCGCAACCACGGCTGTACCAACCCGTAACTTTCACTATGGTCACCGTAGATCATAGGGCCATCTTCCACCGCAATATTACGCATTTGCCGTATGATCTCGGCACGCTGTGGGCCATCCTCCATGGCGCGCATTTTGGCGAATAAGGCATTATATGTTGGGTTATTATAGTCTGCGGCATTTGGGCCGGGACGCCTGTTGGGCCCATACAACAATAGCAAGAAGTTCTCCGGGTCCGGGTAGTCGGCTACCCACCCAAAATAGATAAACTGAAACTGCCCCTGATCGACCCTCGACTGAAAAATGGGGAAACGCCAGGAACGGGGTATCACCTCGATACCGAGCTTTTGTATCTGCTTGATCACCAACGCCGTCTGTAACCGTCCTTCCGCATCTACCCCTGAATTATCGTAGTACAGCACAAGTCTCTGGCCGGTTTTTGGGTCTACCCCTCCCGGATAGCCGGCTTCGGCGAGCAGTTTTTTCGCCACCTCTAAATTGTACTGCTGATAGGGGTTTTTGTAGTTGGGATCGTAGCCAAAGAGGCCCGGTGGAATGAGAAACTGTGCTGGTTTGCCCAACCCCACAAACAGCAGGTCTATAAACTCCTGCTGATTCATTGCCAGCGCAATGGCATGGCGTAAAAGCTTGGCTCGCCGGCTATATCCGCCGTAAACCGGGTCATCCATGTTAAAAATAAAGTAGCTCACATCGGCGCCCGTCGTTTTAAACAGACGGATTCCACGAGCACGCATCTCTGGAGAGAGTTGCCCAGGGCTTGATAGAGCCTGCTGAAAGTTAATTTGGGAAACTCCCGAGAGATCGAGGTAGCCCTGTTGAAAGAGGTTCCAGGCGGTCAGAGGCTCTTTGATAATGCTGAAGCGTATCTCCTTAACCAAAGGAAGCTGCTTACCGGCGTCCGCCAACAAGCCGGCTGCCCTGTCTCCCGGTTCTCCTTCAGAAGGATAGTATTCAGGATGCCTGTTTGGGTTTACCACCAAAACAATGCGGTCTTTAGGCACATATTCCTTCAACATAAACGGGCCGCACCCTACCGGATGACGGGCGAAGTTCTTACCGTACTTTTCCACCGCTTCATAAGGGATGGGGGTTGTGAACGACATCGCCATAAGGTAGCGCAGTTGGGGATAGGGTCTATCCAGCAGAATCCGGAAGGTGTAGGGGTCGTGAGGGTCGAGCTGCAGACCGGGGAGAGGGTAGCTGTAGTCCGGAGGAAGGCCTCGTTTTTCTCGTTGCATCTGGTAGTTTTCAAAATCACGCATGCCCACCACTTTGTCGTCAAGATAGTTCACGATGGGACAGTTGACCCCCGGATCGGCGATGCGCTTGAAACTAAACACAAAATCGGCCGCTGTAATCGGGCGGCCTTTCCCTCCAGGAAAACAGGGATCGTCCTGAAAACGCAGGTCATGGCGAATGTGGAACGTCCAAAGTTGGCCCATTCGGCTTACCCGCTTGCCGTCTACCACCTCTTGAACCGGCACGTTCTGATAGACGGGCATTGTAGCCCCCAGATTAAGATCGAGTTGCAAGGGGTTGCGCTTTAAATGGTCGTACTCTAAATAGGCCGGATAGATCAGGTTGACCACTTCACCGGAGGCCACATCGTAGGCCACGGTGGGGTCGAGGGTCTTGGGGTCATCGCCCAGCGCCAAATAGAGAACGGATTTACCCGTCTCCCCCGGAGGATAGGGGCTGTTATCACAACCGGCCAGGCCAAAACCAAGCCCAAACAGGCTAAGCCCCCATAGTAAAAAAGCAAGTCGCGAGAAGGTTGTTAATGTTTCGCTATGCATCATGCGCATTCTCTAACATAACCGATATCCCAGTCTTTAGATAATAGCACGAAAGCGCCGGATGAACGTGAGCGTATGGCTCATCTCGGCGACGATTTCGTCGGCCCTCCACCTTTTGGCTTGCCGATAAGGGCCTCTACCAGCACACGCACCACCGTACGCTGCGGGTTTCTTCTTCTCAATAACAGCCCCACCGGACGACAAAAGGCATCCTCTGGCGCCAGAGGCACAATAACAAGGCTCCCCTCTCGTGCCTCCTTGCGTGCCGTGATCTCGGGAACAAGCGAGATGCCTTGCCCTAGCTCCACGAGATTTTTCAGCATCTCGATGTTGTCGCAGGTATTTACAATGCGAACGCGCACCCCGGCCAAGCGTAATTGCTCATCTACCAGTTTGCGCGTGGGGATGTTTACATCGAAGGTCACGAAGTTCTGGCCGTTGAGCTGATGCAAACCGATGGTCTCTAACCGCGCAAAAGGATGTTCCGGTGGACAGATCAGGGCCATCGGCTCTTCGCTAAAGGGCAACACCTCTATCCCAACATGCGTGGTGGGAACGGCCACAATGCCGATGTCCATTGCCCCCGAAAACACGTCGTCGTAGATGCGCGCCGTGGAGCTGTACTCTAGGTGTACACTCACCTGCGGATACTGCCGCAAAAACGGCTTGAGGCGCCCGGGCAGTTCATGCAAACCAACCGAGTAAACAGTGGCAATCCGCACCGTGCCCTCCATCGAATCGGCGAAGCCCTTCAGTCGCTCCTCTAAGGCCATGGCCTCACGCACCAGAGAACGCGCCCCTTCGTATAACAGCCGCCCGGCATCCGTCAACTCCACTTTCCCTTTGCCCTTCTGCCGGCTCAATAGCGTGCGACCTAGCTCGCGTTCCAATATGCGTATACGCTGGCTCACCGCCGACTGCGTGATGAAATTGCGCTGAGCCGTCTTGGAAAACGAGCCGGTCTCCACGAGATCGCAAAACAGCTGAAGGTCTTTTAGGTCCATCGCGACGCGTTAGGAAAAAGGTTCTGCTGACGTTCCACCGGGAAGACCGCTTCCTCCTGCCCCAGCAACCGGCGCACGCGGTTGCACGTGGCCGGCGAGAACCCCTCGTAATCGTTGTTGCAGAAGATAAAAATCTTATCTACTTTCTCGGCGGCGCGTTTGATGGCCTCCACCCACTTTTGAATTCGCTCGCTCTTGTCATGCTGAATCTTATCGTGATGGGAAAAAGCCCCATGCCGCCCGATCAGCCGTACGTAGAGAAAATCGGCGGTGATCTCTATCTTCGGCGATAAAATGATGTAATCCACTGCTGCAAGCGCCACCCTATGCCGGCGTAGAAGGGCCGCCACATCCTCACCTTCTAAAGACCGATGGCGAAACTCTATGGCAAAACGCACCCCTTGCGTTGACGTTATATCATCCAGCAGGGGCAGCGTTCCTTCTAGATTCGTCAGTTCCGACCGACGAAAGTCAGGCGGCATTTGAAACAAAATGGGGCCCAGTTTCTCCCTTAGCAGCTTCATCGTCGCCACAAACTCCCTTATGAGATCATGGCTCGACGGCGCTAGATGCAGCTCATGGGTGATCTGTTTTGGTACTTTCGGACAAAACAGAAAATGTTCGGGCGTTGCCCGATACCAACTCTCAACCACCTGAGCCTTTGGCGGAGCATAAAAAGTCGAATCGATCTCAACGGAGTTGAAGCACTGTGCATAGAGCCGGATTTGGTCTCTCCCCACCGTGTTCGGTGGGTAGAACGGCCCACACCAATCGGCATAACCCCATCCCATCGTCCCGATAAAAATAGGAATGGAACGAGCGTCCGCACGCTCAGTTTCACGCATCAAGCCCTGCTAGCTCCTCAGCCAAGCCCCTTCCATGGCGATCCCAAGCTTCGATCACCTTATCCTCGAAGGGGTCATCATCGCTGTTCTCTATTTTTCCATGAGCATCGAGCCAAGCAACCGTTCTCTTCACCCCCTCGACCCAGGGAACGGTGTATTCGAATCCGAGGTCGGTTTGCGCCGCGCGATTGTCGAAGATGGAGGGATATTGAAAAATCTCGATGCTGATGCTAAAACGCTTGGGAGCGATCTGCGCCATAACGTCGGCTGGAATATGCACCAAGCGCGGAGTGGGCACACCGAGGGCCTCGGCCACCCCCTCATGATATCGGTTCCATGTCATCCACTCCTCTGCGGTAACATTATAGCAACGCCCGTAGGCTACCGGATTTCCGATGGCGGCGATAAACCCTTTTGCAACGTCAGAGATATGGCAGGCCGCCCATAAACAGGAGCCATCACCATGCACTATAATCGGCTTGCCTTTGCGCATCCGGTCAATATAGGTAGTGCGCCAACCCAGACTATGCACGATGGTGCCCCCCTCACCGTACGTTTGAGAGGGTCGCATGATCGTGACAGCAAAGTCGCCACGCTGCCCCGCTTCCAGCAAAATGTCTTCACATTTGGCCTTATTGGCCCCATAACCGGTTACCGGTCGGCGTGGCTCATCCTCTCGAATCGGGTAGCGCGTTGCCGGCCCGCCGTACACGCACACGGTGCTACAAAAGATGAACTGCTCGATACGTCCACGAAAAGCCCGTATTACGCTGTGGGCATCCTCCGGCACGAATCCCACCATATCAATCACACAATCAAAAGAGCCGGCCTCCTGCATCTGTTTTTCAAACTCGGTGTAGTTTCGTCTATCGCCGTGCAGAATTTTAGCCCCTGGCGGAATACGCGCCTCCGTACGCCCGCGGTTGTAAAGGGTAACGTCGGCACCACGCTCAAGAAGTTGGCTCGTAATTGCCGTGCTGATGAGGCCGGTGCCCCCGATAATGAGTATCTTCATTGGTTCGCTAGCTCCAGTGTGAGTATTTGATGCGGATAGTCAATCGTCACCCTACGCGCGTGGGCGAGGAAGGGCATACCGACAAGCGCAGAAAGCTGGAAATCGAAGTCTTGGCTTAGGTCCTCCATAATCGAGGCGCCAAGAATCGGGTCTAGCTCCATGAGGAAGGGAATGCCTTGCGGATGAGCCAGCGTTAGGTCTATGGAAAAAGCAAACAGGAGGGCACGAAACGTCCCATTTTTCGACCCAACACCCAGCGGCAAGGGCAGGTCAACCTCCTTATAGGAGTCCACATTCTCCTTTCTGGCCAGTTCGCGGGCCGTAATGAGCGAGAGAATGCCGAGGGGTGCGGCCCCTGTGTCCAGCATTGCCCACTCCACGCGCGTTCTATCGCCAAGGAGAACCGGTAGAAAGATGTAGCCCTGAAAGAGATGAAACGGCACCGAGGTCGTCATATCGCCCTCTAGCGGAGGGGGAGCG
>NZ_DATGKU010000198.1:0-21005 GCF_035294505.1 Chthonomonas sp.
ACACGGAACGGCGAGCAGGAGACGTAGTCCAGCCCAATACGATGACAGAACTTCACGCTATCGGGGTCGCCGCCATGCTCTCCGCAGATTCCTAACTTGATGTCCGGCCTCACCCGTTTGGCCGATTCGGTGGCCATGCGCATCAGCTTGCCCACTCCCTCCTGATCTATCGTCTCAAAAGGATCGGTGGGCAATATCTTCTGCTCCAGATAGGGCACCAGGAATTTGCCGGCATCGTCACGGCTAAAGCCGAACGTCATCTGGGTAAGGTCGTTGGTGCCGAAGCTGAAGAACTCGGCGTTGCCGTTTTGCGGGTCGGCCAGTTGGTCGGCCACGAGCGCCGCACGCGGTATCTCGATCATGGTGCCGAATTTATAGTCTATCGCCACTCCGGTCTCTTCGATCACCTTTTTCGCCACGCGCTCCAAGTTGGTGCGGACGGTTTTCAGCTCGTTAACGTGGCCGACCAAAGGGATCATGATCTCCGGGTACACCTCAATGCCGCGTTGCTTTACGGCCACGGCCGCCTGAAGAATGGCGCGCGTCTGCATCTCCACGATGCCGGGGAAGACGATAGAGAGTCGGCAACCTCGCAAGCCCATCATCGGGTTGGCCTCGCGCATGCTCTCCACAGCCCGCAGTAGCCTCTCCTTTTCGGCAAGCTCCTGCGGGTTATCGCCCCGCATCCGCAGCTCCACAACTTGTGCCAAAAGCTCGTCATGGGAGGGCAGAAACTCGTGCAACGGAGGGTCAATGAGGCGAATGGTAACCGGCTTTCCGGCCATCACCTCAAAAATCTCCTCGAAATCCTTCTGTTGGATGGGAAGCAGGCGATCAAGGGCGTTTTGACGCACCGACTCATCCTGCGCGAGGATCATCTCTTGAACGATGGGCAACCGATCTTGCTCGAAGAACATATGTTCGGTACGGCAGAGACCGATGCCCTCCGCGCCCAACTCAACGGCCTGGCGTGCATCGCGCGGGTTGTCGGCGTTGGTGCGCACCCGCAGCTTGCGAATGCTATCGGCCCAACCCATTAGCTCGGCGAAGGCACCGCTCACCTCCGGCGCGATCAGCGGCAAAGCGCCCAAATAAACCGCTCCGGTCGAGCCGTCTAGGGTGATCACATCGCCCTCATGCACGGTTGTGCCGTTGACGGTGAAGGTTTTGGCCTCCTCATCAATCTTCAACCCTTCGGCGCCCACCACGCATGGGATGCCAAAGCCACGGGCGACGACCGCGGCATGGGAGGTTTTACCGCCCCGTGCCGTCAACACCCCCTGCGCCGCCAACATGCCGTGCACGTCATCGGGGTTTGTCTCGTCGCGCACCAAAATGACCTTCTCTCCTGCCCCACCGTGCACCCCGAGTTTGGCTGCGGTATCGGCATCGAACACCACCTTTCCTACCGCAGCGCCCGGAGAGGCGGGAATGCCGGAGATCAAAGGCTTCTTCCCCTCAAGCGCTTTGGGGTCTATGCGCGGATGCAATAGCTGATCGAGATGGGAGCCGGTAACGCGGGTGACGGCCTCCTCCTTCGTAATAAGCCCCTCATGCACCATATCCACGGCGATCTTCACCGCCGCCGGGCCGGTGCGCTTGCCCGAACGGCACTGCAGCATGAACAGCCGCCCATGCTCGATGGTAAACTCCAGGTCTTGCATGTCCCGATAGTGCCGCTCAAGGATGTTGCATATCTCGACGAACTGCCGATAAAGCTCCGGGTTCTGAGACTGCAACTCCGAGATGGGCACCGGGGTTCGTACCCCGGCCACTACATCCTCGCCTTGAGCGTTCATGAGGTACTCACCGAACATCACCTTCTCGCCCGTGGAAGGATCGCGCGTAAAAGCAACGCCCGTGCCCGAATCGTCGCCGGCGTTCCCGAACACCATAGCCTGCACGTTCACCGCGGTGCCGAGATTATCGGGGATTTTTTCCGTACGCCGGTAGACGATGGCGCGCTCGTTGTTCCAGCTTTTGAACACGGCCTCGATGGCAAGTTCGAGCTGTTCATAGGGATCGGTGGGGAAGTCGCGACCGGTTTTCTCACGAACATACGCCAAAAACTTTTCGGAGATGAGCTTCCAATCCTCTGCGCTCATCTCCAAATCGCTTTTGTAGCCCTTTTGCTCCTTATAGGCCTGCAGAATTTTGTTGTCGAAGTCGTGTTTGCTCAGCCCCAGTACCACGTCAGAGAACATCATGATAAATCGTCGGTAGGCATCGTAGACAAAGCGTGGGTTGTTGGTCTCTTCAATGAGGGCTTTTGCGGTGGTTTCATTCAGGCCTAGATTGAGGATGGTATCCATCATGCCGGGCATGGAGAACTTAGCGCCCGAGCGGACGGATACCAATAGGGGCCGGTGGCTTCCTCCGAACGTGCGCCCCATCTTCTCTTCCACGAACTTCATCGCGGCGCGCACATCGTCCATGAGGCCAGAGGGAAGCTTCTGGCCGTTGGCATAGTATTCGTTGCAGACTTCGGTGGTGATGGTAAAACCTGGGGGAACCGGAAGGCCGATGTTGGTCATCTCGGCCAAGTTCGCGCCTTTACCGCCCAAAAGGTCGCGCATCTTCGCATTGCCTTCATTGAACAGGTAGACGCGCTTCGTAGCAACTGCGGTCATAGATTTTAAATCTCCTTCTTCTCGTCGTGTCGAAACCTTCTACTGCAAGGGCTTCGCCCTGGCAGCTTATGATCGCACGGATAACTCCTTCAGCAACTAGAGATTTTACCTCATCCGCCACTTCCAAATAGGCTTCCTCTGAAGCAAGGTGTGTCTCACTTCAATCTAGTTTTTGGCCTGTTTTTCCGGCGTGCCCAAAATCTGTATCTGCGTCGAAAGCGTAAAACGCTGCCCATCCTGCTCAAACACAAGCTCTCCAAACAGAGCCGCACAGCCCTGAGCCGGTGTGGGCAAATGACCGCTGCACACGTTGCCGTTTATCTCCATCGGTTCGAACGTCCAGTGCGAATCGCGGAAATCCAACGTGGGCGCATAGGTCCTCCATAGTCGCGCCTCCACCGATGCCGGGCTGCTCTGCACCTCCAACGTCGCCCCTTGTGCATTCACCGTGTACTTCCAATGCATCTGAGGCCACTTTTTGCCGCCTGCAATGGCGCGCACAAAAGCCATTAAGGTCGCATATACTCGCGATCGGTCCTCTAACCCGTGCCCACTGTTGGGATCATACAGAATCCACTTGGGGCCTTTGAGGCCGTTCCAATAAAGATTAAGCGAATCCTGCGACCAATACCGGTCGTTTGTGCCCAGAATGATAAGCTTGGGTAGCGTCAGTCGGTCCCGATAGCTGTAGGGGTCTTCCAGCTGAATCAACTCATGGCCACGAGGGGTTTGCAGCTTCTGAGGAATATCTGCCTTCGTGTAGTCATCTACCTGCTCGCTTAAAGCGCCATAAGAGGCCAGCTGATGCGGAATTTGAGCCGGTATGTTCAGCACGTCAATCACCATAGGGGCAATCGCCTTCACCCGTGGGTCGCCGCTTGCACCCACCAACCAGGCCGTCCACCCCCGTTTGGAAGCACCGGTTACTAAAAATCCGGTGATCTCCGGCCGCTTCTCCTGTTTCATCAGCGCCTGAATAGTATCCATGGCCTTAATAACAGCTTTCGCCATTGGGAAGTGCAAAGGCCATGTGGTATCTCCCGTATCCAAAAACTGCAGCCAGGTATAGACAACCAGAGCGTCTTCGGTGCGTCCGTCAAACAGCGGCTGGTTGGGGATGTCGAAGAGAATGGCGAACGGCGTCCCCGACATCTTGGCGGCCATAATGCCGAGCTGCGTCTCCTCCAGCGAGCCATCCCCACCCGTGTTCAGCAGCGTGCAGAAATGCGGATAGGTGGCACTGTCCGGCACAAAGACCTGCAGATGATGGTGCCAGGTGATGCCGTGCCATGTTAGGGAGGTCATCTGGAGATCGTAGAGGGTCACTCCGTTCATATGAGAAGTCTGGGTAAGGTTCCAGTGGTAAGCCGGCTCCGGTTTCTTGATATAGTCCTGCAAGGCATCCCCCTTTGCTGCAACGGCCAAACTGGCCGCCAACATGCAGATCAGCGCTTTTCCGAATAATCGTAGCATAGTTTCTCAGTCCTTTCTGAAATTCCTGCCTAATTTGCCTGTGACTCCATCTTAAACAAGCTATTCGCACATGGATGGGAAGAGGCGCCTGCCCAGCGCACTCTGCAGCAACCCCTCCGGGTCGCACTCCCTTTTGAGCTTGGCAAACTGTGTTATCGTCTCTTCACCGAGATAGGCGCGGACGGTATCCGGGTCAAGGGTGCTGTCTTTGGCAAAATAAAAGCGCCCACCCGCTTCCAACACAAGCCGATTCAGTTGCTTGGCTAACGCCCATACCCGCTCGCGCGTACGCGGGTACACAGGGATATCCAGCGCCAGCGAATAGCCATCTACACTATGGGTCATAAGAAACCGATCGCGCCGATGCCGTTTAAACACCCCCAACCACGGAACGATCCCCTCCCGCTGGCAAAGAGCGAGTTGGGCGGAAAAACAGTGTGCTGCCTGCTCGGCAGGAATGAAGCTTTGATACTGAATGAGACAGCCGGGCTTATAGGCCCACTTCCAATTCGGCACATAGTCCAAAAGAAAAGCAAATGCCGCATGAGACTGGCGTACCCGCTTGTGGTTTCCTATTGTGTTGCCCGCCGTAAACTTCGCCCAGTTCACAAAGCGCATTCCGAGGTTATTAGCAAACGGCCTCATGAGGCGCCACATAATGGATTTCGGAATGAAGCCCATTAGCGTATCGGGCAGCTCTTGGTGCTCTACTCGCAGCGTTTGTGCCGGAACAGGGTCCTCCCCCGGTGCCAAATAGCGAGCGGCATGTACCAGACCACGCCCCAACTGCCGCCCTGTTGCAAAGCAGTCAATCCATCCGACAAGGTAGTCGTAAGAATCCATGCGCTGCTCAAACTGCTCCACGATGTCCTCGAAGTTTTGGGTAGAAAAGGCATCCACCTCCAAAAGGCCACTGTAGACGCGCTTGAGCTGCAGTGTGAGACGTGTAAAGCATCCCAACATGCCGAACCCGCCGATGGCCGCATAAAACAGCTCCGCATTCCTCTCCGGGCTGCAGGTCACGATCTCGCCGGTGGGCAGAAGCAGGTCGAACTCCAGAATGTGCTCTCCAATGGGCCCCACCTTCCAGTTGTTTTTACCGTGGATGTTCATGGCCGCCCCGCCCCCCAGCGAAACGTACATCGTGCCGGAAACAACAGGCGGCCACCAGCCATCCTCAATGGCGTAACGCCAAATGTCGCCAATCGTCGCCCCAGGTTCCACCGTAATGCGACCGGTATGCGGGTTCCAATCTAAAATGCGGTTCATGCGGGTGAGGTCGAGACAGATGTTTTCGGCTAAAAGCGCCGCATCCCCATAGCTGCGCCCCATGCCGCGCAGGCAAACTTTACGCCCATGCTGCCGAGCCAGAGCGAACACCTCCTGAACCCCCTCTAATGTGGAAGGGCGAAAGACATAGGCCAAAACCGAGGTGTTCATGCCCCAAGCCTCGATTCGCTCTAAACGATCGGAAGGTAGAGGCTTTGTGAGACCACTTTCTAAACAGAGGGGTTGTGATGGAAGGGAGGTTTCTGAAAGGCTCATGGTTCTCCTTGGCACTACACGTTGAGGCGTTTGAAAATAAAGGAGGGAATAAGGCGCACAATAGCCATAATGGGACGCCAAATGCGCGGCACATAGACCACGCCATCACGACGTGCCCCCTTTAGAATCAACTCCGCAGCTTTGTCTGCCGAGATAAGGAATGGCAAGTTCTTCAACCCCTTTACCAAAGGCGTATCCACCGGACCAGGCTTAATGGTCACAACACGCACCCCATAGCGCCCCGTGCGATTGCGCAGCCCCTCTAAATAGGTATCTAAAAACGCTTTGGAAGCGCTATAGACCGGGAAATGGCGGCGCCCTCGATCTCCTGCTACCGATGAGATGCCTATCAAGGTTCCCGATCCGGCCCTCTCAAAGCGCTCCGCCGCCACGTCTAACCAGGCGACCGCGCCGCGCACGTTCACATCTATCGTCGCAAGGTCTTTTTCCAGGCTGTACTCATGCTCGGCAAGAATGGGCATGATCCCGGCAGAATAGATGATAAGGTCGAGTCCGCCTAACTCATAGGTGATCTGCTGAAAAAGTGCTGGAACACACTCCACCTCGCATACATCATGGCGATAGAGAAGCGGTTTGGGAGCACCGGACGCCGCGATCTCTTCGGCGATCTGCTCCAACTTCTCCAAGCGCCGTGCCACCATCGCAACCAAACAGCCTTCTGACGCCAACTTCCGGGCCAACGCCTCCCCAATTCCAGAGGAGGCGCCGATAATCACTGCACGCTGCCAACTCTGCTGCATTTTTTGCTCCGACCCCTCTATCTACCTCAATAGCATACCTTAGGAGCGCCATAAGACCATCTACTCTTCTTTGCCGCTTTGCCGAGCGTGCTTCAGCCACTCCACGATCTGCTGAAGGTGATAGGCATCGTGTGCTACCATCTGGGCGATCCAGGCCTCAATAGTTATCGGCCCTCCAACACGGGGGCTATCCTCCAGATAGCGCCCCTTTCGCTCCCACGCCCTGTTCGGCAAAGCCTTTACCATCTCCACCGTGGCCTGCCGACGCTCCGCAAAGAGGGAGCGCTGCCGATGCGGGTCGCTTGCCGCATAGTTGTACTGCTGTGCGAACTCGTCGGGATCGAGATCGGGAAGTTTCGGGAGATATTCGTCACGAATGCGGATGAGACGATTTTGAAAGACCTCCTCCCAATCGGCGAGATGCGCTAAAACCTCACGCAAAGTAAACCGCTGTGGGTCGGGACGACTATCCCAAGCAGGCGACTCAAGCGGTACAGAGGCCGTTAGGGCCTCCAGTATCCTCGGCGTGCCCTGCAAGGCACTCACCAGATTGGCGCGAACAAAGGGCGGTAACATGGCCGCTTCCCTCCTTTTGAAACGCACACATCGCTCTAGCGATAGAACTTAGCGGCGCCCAATCTTTTACCGGTAAAATATTACCTAGAAAAGGAGTTGTTCTCCATTTTCGGGCGTAGTTACTTTTAGAGCTGCATCTCGCCGAGAGTATCCCCCATCTCTGTAACGACCTCGGCGCCGACCGTACGAATTTTTGTAAGGAGAGAGTGCTTTCGTATGTCGAACTTCTCATTGCGCGCCACCACGGCGCGAGTGCTTCATCGTCCCCCCCGGGAATGGGGCGCCTGGATATTTCAACGGCGAACCTGGCTGCCCTTATTTCTCTTGCCCATACTCGCCATTCCCTTTGGCTTAGAAACGAATTTAATCCTCAACATCCCCATAGGGGTTTTTCTGGTTGCCTTAGGCGAAACCATCCGTTTTGTGGCCGTTGGCTATGCCGGAACCATCACGCGAACCCGCAATGGACGGCTTGCTCCTCTCATTACCTCCGGTCCCTACCGCTTTGTGCGCAATCCTCTCTATATCGGCAATCTGCTTCTCTTTACCGGCCTTCTTGGGCTTCTTGGGCGTTGGCTCTGGCTTCCCATCCTCCTGCCTTTGGCGCTTGGCTACTACCACCTCGTTGTGCTATGGGAGGAACAGCATCTACAGCGTATTTTTGGAGAGGAGTATGAGATCTATGCCGCCCAAGTAAGGCGATGGTGGCCGCGATTTCGAAGTTCTACACTTCCCTGCATTCACCGCTTCTATCCTACGGTAGCCCTACGCAGTGAGCGAGGAACACTGGGCATGCTGGTGCTGGCCGTTCTCATATGCTTGCTCTATTGGACGATCCTCTTATAGGAGCGGCAACACGATGAAACCCATTTGGTACCTTAAATTCTATCCCTATCGGCTGCTGCTAACCCCTGAGGAGGAAAATCAAACGCTCTGGCTTCCACCCAACACGCCATGGGAAGCCCCTAGCGATAGGGCGTTTATCTTGACCTCCGGCCACATGCGCATAGTGCGCTGCCTACAAAACCATCCCTCCCTTACCGTGGAGGTGCTAAATTCGGGTGAAGTTGTGGGCACATTTTCCGTAAAAAAAGATGGTTCCGACGGAACGGAACAGGCCATCGCGATGGCCGACGGTTGTAAAGGGGTGCTCCTCGACCGGAACACCCTGTTACGCAGGGCGGCTACTTGGGAACTTCCTCCCATTACCGTCCGTTGTCTTATTGGGTTCTCTTTAACGACCTTACAGACTCATCCGCTTCATCTGCTTTTTAGACCTTTAGAGGCTCGACTGGCCTCCGCGCTACTGCTTATCGCACAAAGCAGTTCGGAAGAGGGGCAGGGACGTTTTCTTGTCATCCCGCCGCCTCCACCGTCTCTTTTGGTGCTGTCCGACCTGGCCGGCTGCAACCATGAGCTGGCGTACGATGTGCTTTCGCGTTGGCGCGAGCAAGGTATTGTTCAACGGCCTTATAAGTGGCTTACTATTCTCGACAAAGAAGCGTTGATCGCGATCGCAAATAGTGCAGTGGAACAGGAGGAACATGCGACCACTACCACCTAGCCGTTGAAAGAGGAGGTATGGAAGCATGCCACAACAGAAGTGTGTTGAAGCGGGGGGCGCCCTGCCCCAGGAGAGCGTGCGATTGTCTGGAAGCCCCCGCGTCAGCCTCGACAGCCTCGAGGTGGATGCCCTTACCGGGCGCCCCATCTACCTTGCCGGCCAACGAGTGATACCCGGCCGTTACCGCCAACTCGAAACCGGCCGAGAGGTCGTTCTTGAGCATGAAGATCGTTTGCCGGCCAGCCTTGATGGCCGTGTAGCCTGCTATATCTGGCTAGGCCCTAGCTCCGTCCCTCGGATACTTCAAGAGCCAACTCCGCCCAGTCGGCCTCACCCCGTCCGCGAGCCACTCGTGCTGTAAGCCGATTATGCACGAGATCGGCAACCGGCATGGGGACGAGGCTCGCCCATGCGGTTTGCAGCACCAACTCCATATCCTTCCGAATAAGCGATGCCGTAGCTCCTACCGGCTCGTAGGTCTGTCGGGCGATCATGCGTCCATAGTTTTGATAGACTGGGCAGGCGAACAAGGTTGAGGAGAGCATTTCATGAATGGCTTCACGTGGAATCCCGTTCCTCTCGGCTAAAGTGTAGGCTTCGGCCATCGCCTCAATGGCCGCACCGATAAGCATGTTGCCGGCAAGCTTCACGATGTTGGCCGCTTCGGGGTCTTCACCGAAGTCGAATAGCCCTTGCCCCATGGCCTGAAGAACAGGCTGAACTCGTCTCTTCGCCTCCGCAGGCCCCGATAACACGATCCAGAGCCGCGCCGCTGCGGCCGCATCTGGACGCCCGAATACCGGTGCCGCCACATAGAAACCGCCATGTCGCCGATGATGTTCCGCCAAACGGCGCGAAGTCTGCGGCGAGATGGTGCTCATCGAGAGATGTACCCCATCCTTACCCAGCCGATCCTGCAGTCCTTGTGCACCAAAGACGACCTCATCGAGGGCAGCATCGTTTGTGAGCATCGTAATAACGATGCCGCCCGGCTCGGCCACCTCAAACGGATGCGCGACCGCCTCGGCACCTTGAGCCACAAGAGGCTCCATTTTTTGAGGTGTTCGATTGTATACTCGCAGACGGTAACCGGCCTTTAGCAGGTTTGTGGCCATCGCGGCGCCCATGCGACCTAAACCTATAAACCCAATGGTTTCCATAGAACCTCCTATTTTGGATGTTTTAAAACCGTTTCAAGAGAACGACCCCTGCCAGTAGCAGCAGAGCGCCTATCACCCTCCCCAGTGAAAGACTGTGTTTCGGCAGCTCGAATAAGCCGAAATGGTCGAGGATCAGAGAGGCAAACAGCTGTCCGGCCACCACAAAGCCCGTCAACGTCGCCACTCCCACACGAGGCGTCACCACAATGGTCACCACCACATAGGCCGCCCCCAACAGACCTCCCATCCAAGCCCAGAAGGGAATTTGGGAGAGCGCACCGGCACTTGGCAAAGCAGGGCGCGAAAAGGTAAGATAGATTAGTAACCCGATGAGACCTACTACAAACGAGACAAAAGCCGCCATAGAAGGGCTATCCAACCCTCTACCCAATCTCGCATTTACAGCGGCCTGAATCGCAAGTAGGCCTCCGGCAAAAAACGCGATCCATATCAACATCTTCATTCGGCTCTCCTTCCCATTACGGATACGCTTAAGTGGTGCGTGTTTCGCCTGGTTAACCCAAAAACCTTTAACGACGCCTCCGTAGAGGACGTATAGGAGTAGTAGAAAGGCCCAAAAGGCCTGCGTTTATGGAAAAACTTAAGAAAAAAAGCAGGAATCCCACTCTAGGGAACGAAACTAAATAGGCGAACCGCCCAAAAGGCGTATCAAAGAGGAAACCGAGACCCGGTAGAATTCAAAATCTGGCCACAACATCGGGAGCAAGCTATGGAGCTAACCCTTACCCCACAGGAGACGGTGCTACCCGCCCGTGCTCTCCTACATCTGATGGCTCTTGCACGCGAAGGAGATCGTCGCGAGGGCATTCTACTTCGTCAAGGCAAAGGATGGTTTCAAGTTTCGGGCTCCGGCCATGAGGCGCTAGCCGCCCTCGTGCTGGCCCTGCGGCCCGATGACTACCTGTTTCCCTACTATCGTGACCGTGCGATGGCGTTGGCACGCGGGGTTACCAACTATGAGTTGGCCCTAGCCTATTTTGCAAAGCGAGATAGCAGCAGCGGTGGGCGACAAATGCCCGGCCACTATAGCGATCGAAAACGCCATATCTTCTCCGTAGCCACCCCCACCGCCTCACAATGCCTGCCCGCCTGCGGCATGGCATGGGCACTGCGCCTGGAAAAAAGCGATCGAATCGTTTTGGTAAGCCTTGGAGATGCAGCTACTCGGCAGGGCGAGTTCTACGAGGCTCTCGCATTCGCCATCCAAGAGCGTCTGCCTATTGCCTTTGTTATTGAAGATAACCGCTACGGCATCAGCACTCCCACCGAAAAGTTCTTTCCGTATCGGCTTGGCGTGCTCGGCGAGAAGCACCTTGTAAAGCTAGATGCCCGCGACCCCTTTCAACTGTTCACCGTAGGGAAACAGGTTTTTGAACGGCTCCGAAAGGGCGAAGGGCCTGCCGTCCTCTGGTGCGAACTCGATCGGCTCTGCTCCCATACCAGCAGCGACGATCAGCGCATCTATCGAGATGCAAAAGAGCTTGAAGAAGAGGCTCAACGCGACCCCATTGAGCTGTTGGCCCAACGCCTTATCCAAGACGGCCAGCTGACCTTAGAGGAGTGGCAAACAGAACGCGAAGTCATCGCCAACCAAGTGGATGAAGACTATCGTGTGGCCGAATTGGCCGCCGATCCCTCCCCTGCCGACGCCACCTCCCACCTATTCGGCCCGCCGACCACGCCAACGCTACCTCCTCTACAGATCGCCGGCACCACTACCATGGTGAACGCCGTCAATCAAACGCTTCTCAAAGCCCTCGAAGAGAACCCCAAAGTCCTCCTCTTTGGAGAGGATATAGAAGACCCAAAAGGCGGCGTCTTCGGCTTGACAAAGGGTCTCTCCCAACGTTTTCCCGACCGCGTCTTCAACTCTCCCCTTGCCGAAGCCACCATTGTAGGAGCCGCCGTTGGGCTGGCTGCAGCCGGCTGGCGTCCGGTCTTCGAGCTGCAGTTCATAGACTTCATCTGTCCTGCACTCAACCAGCTCATGACGCAGGTATCCTCGCTACGTTGGCGCACCTGTGGCGACTGGGCGTGTCCCCTTACCCTCATTGCCCCCTACGGCGCCTATCTTCCCGGCGGAGGGCTATGGCATAGCGAAAGCAACGAGGGCATGTGGGCGCATATTCACGGCATTCAAATTGCCATTCCCAGCACTCCCGAAGATGCCGCGGCGCTTCTATGGACGGCCATACATGGCAACGATCCCACCCTTTTTCTTCTTCCGAAACACATTTTCCGAAAACGCTCTCCCTTTACCCCGTTCAACGAGCCGCTGCCCTTTGGCCGCGCTGCCGTTCGCCGTACCGGCGAGGACGTTACCTTGGTAACATGGGGCAACTGCTTGGAGCTTGCCGAACAGGCTGCCGAACACCTCCAGGCGGAAAACGTGTCGGTTGAGATCATTGACTTGCGCACCATCGTGCCTTGCGACTACGCCACCATCGAAGCCTCTCTGCGTAAAACCGGGCGGCTTGTGGTGGTGCATGAGGACTCGCGCACCACAGGATTCGGGCAGTGCATTATCACCGAGATGGTGTCGCGCCCCGAACGGTTTAATCTGTTGCTTTCTCCACCCCAACTTGTGGCACGCGAAGATGTGGCTATTCCCTTTAACCCAAAGCTAGAATACGCCGTTCTGCCCGATCTGCAGCGGGTTTTAGAGGCCATCCAAACCACCCTCGAGTAGAGTGGGAGCGAATGTCTAGCCTCCGACAACCTCTACCCACCGTCGGTTTCTTGGGTTAACCCTTAAATTTGGAGCGGGCAAGCTTGTCTAATCCTCCCACTGGATAGCGGGGCACCTCGCGGTGAGCGTCCTCGCGGACGGCACCTTTGCGGCCAGCACAGTTCCCGTGATCGTCTATCTCCCTGGCCGCTGCATCGCCGTGCGCTAGCACCTCCCGGATCGGGGGAAAGGAAGGGATAGGGGGCGAGCAAGAACTGAATTTGCCAGTTGGCTCTAAAACCGTGAGATTCTGCAGTCCCTCACCCCATCCCTCAGAACCGGTGGGGATTGAAACACAAGATTTCTCGCCTTCGGCTCGAAATGACAGCTGTTTATCTCGCTTTCGGCTCGAAATGACAGGCGTATCGCCGGCTCTTCAAGGCCGACGCCCTCCTCCTCAAGGCCGACGGTGCTACACACGGCACTTTCTCAAGACCGACGCCCTCCGCCTCAGCGGCCCAAGAGATTCCCTTTGATCGCCTCTTCCCCTGGCCGCTGCGTTGCTGTCCGCGAGGACGAAAGGAAGGGATAGGGGGCGAGCAAGATAGGCTGAATTTGCTAGTTGGCTCTAGAACCGCGAGATTGGCAGTCTCTACAGCCCCACCCCATTGATAGGGAGTAAGCACGCCTTCTAATCAGAACACAAAAAGAGGAAGCAACACGTCGGCACAGAGTACCGGCACCTTTAGAGAACTAGGCAGTCGGTGGTTCCTCATCCAAAGGCCACTGGTGATGTGGCTTTGCCTCTAACCGTTGTTTTATCTGGGCCTCATAGCCCTGTTCGGTCGGCTGATAGAAGGGAAGTCCCTGCACGCCATCGGGCAAGTAGCTCTGCTCCACATAGTGGCCTGCATAGTCGTGTGGGTAGAGATAGGGCTGTTGCGTTAAATGCCCCTCCACCGAATGGACATCTAGTAGATGCGCCGGAACCGGTTTTGCTCCATGAGCACGTATTTCGGCCAGGGCGCGCTCTATGCCCAAATAGGCCGCGTTGCTCTTAGGGGCCGCCGCAAGATAGGTGGTAGCCTGGGCCAATAAAATGCGCGCCTCAGGCAGCCCCACCCGTTCCACAGCCTCCGCCATCGCCGAGGCCACCACCAACCCCATCGGGTCGGCATTGCCGATATCCTCCGTAGCGAGAATCAGCAGGCGCCGCGCGATGAAGCCGATGTCCTCGCCACCTTCGAGCATCTTGGCAAGCCAGTAGAGGGCAGCATCGGGGTCGGAGCCACGCACCGACTTGATGAACGCCGAAATGGTGTTGTAGTGTTCGTCGCCGCTTCGGTCGTAGCCGAAGGCCTCCGGATGCTGCCGCACAAACGAGATCGTAAGGTGCCTTCGTCCCTCCGCATCGGGAGAAAGTAGCGTGGCAACGGCCTCTAAAGCGTTAAGTGCCCGACGCGCATCCCCATGCGCATTGATGGCCAGCAGCTCCAAAGCCTCAGGTTCTGCCACAATCGAGAGCGAACCGAGGCCCCTCTCCTCATCACGAAGGGCGCGTTCGAGGAGCCTACAGAGAGTCTGAGGCTCCAATGGCTCAAAACGAAAGAGTTGCATTCGGGAAAGCAGCGGGCCTGCCACCGTGAAGTAGGGGTTTTCTGTGGTAGCACCGATAAGCACAAGAACCCCGTTTTCCACAGGCTCCAAAAGCGCGTCTTGCTGGGCTCGATTCCAACGGTGGATTTCGTCAAGAAATAGAATCGTCCGTCTGCCAACCTGTCTCAAACGACGCGCCATCTCGACGATCTTGCGGGCTTCGGCTACCCCTAATGTGAGGGCGCTATAGCTCTCAAAATGAGACTTCGTTGTGCGTGCGATGATCTGCGCTAAAGTGGATTTTCCACAGCCCGGTGGCCCCCAAAAGAGCGCCGAGGGGATGTCGTCCCTTAAAATGGCCTGGCGCAGCGGCCCCTGCTCCCCAACGATCTTATGTTGACCCAAAAACTCTTCTAACGAGCGCGGACGCATGCGAGCTGCCAGCGGCGTTCGACCCCCCATCTCCTGCTGCCCCTTATTGGGCTGCGATTGCAGTTCCTCTTCTTGAAACAGGGGAGGGCCCTGTGCGCTGTTTGCCGAAAACTCCATAAGAACCTCCTGGCGCGGGGACTGTCGCCTTTAGGCGACAAAAGAAGGGCCACGTTACCTTCTTTCTATACAATTTTTACTGCCCACATGAACCGAACCGTTCGCTTGCTGCTTCAAGGCCGACGGTGCTGCGCACTGCTCCTTTCTCTTAAGGCCGACACAGGGGTTCCCCAGAAAATCTTTCGATTTTCTGGGGCAGGGCGCCCTGTCCCTCAAGGCCGACGCCTTCCCCCCTTACCCAGCCACCCTACAGCAAGTCGCCTGCTTTAGCGGGAGGTAGTTGCCCCCAGAGCCTATTCTACCTTTTCCACACCTCTTATAAGCTGCAACGAGAGAACACCACAACACACTCTCTCCAAGCGTAGGACAGTCTTAGCGTGTGAACATCAAAAGCAACTCACCAAACCTCTTCACCCTGTGTAGAAGCGGAAAGAGGTATATGCGAGGTCGGTACTCCAACAGAACTTTTGGGAAACACATGCACGCTATGCAATGTACTTAGAGGACGGATATATGCCCGGGGCGGGACTCGAACCCGCAAGCCTTGCGGCAGGGGTTTTTAAGACCCCCGTGTATACCGTTCCACCACCCGGGCATAGAAGCGATAACCGTTATAAGTATAGCACTCAAAAGCAGAAGGTTTCAAACCGATTTCACCTCAAAAAGGCGCACCTCGTACGGCGCAAGAGGAATGCTTTCCTCGAAACGCGCCCCAGAGATAAGGTCGGTGAGAGGTGGCTGCAGAGGTGTGCCTATTGGTAGGACGTGCGAATGGCGTGTGTGATTGATCACAAAGTAGAGAGTTCGGCTGCCATCTGGAGCCACACGCTTTGCCACCTCTACCCCCTCCGGCACATCGCTATAACTCGCCTGAAGATGCGCTTTGGAGACCAGCCAATCCGCGAGGGCTTTTTGTAAGGTCTCCTCCAACCAAGCCCCCACGTAAAGCACTCCCCCACCGCTTTCATGCGGATGCCACGTCAGCGCCGGGCGTCCGTCCAACCAACCGTTTGAGACACCGTAATGGCCTAGAATCTCCGTTTTGTCGCTTAACGGACGCAAGCGCTCTGCCCAAATACGTCCCCTCCCCTCCAGCGCATTGCCAAAGGCAACCCGCACCGGCACCTCCTCGTCGAGCGCATAGTACTCCTCTACCTCCACTCCGGCGATCGCTCGCAACGGCCCCGGCTGCAGATACGGATAGAGACGATTATGAATATCCCGCTGACCACAACGCGGTGTCAATACCAACACGCCCCCCTGCTCCACATACGTCACGAGGTTCTGAATAGCTTCTTCCGATAGCACCATAAGCGCCGGCGCGATCACGGCGCGATAGCCCGTCAGATCCGCCTCAGGTCGGAGAATATCTATCCCGATCTGCTGCGAGGCCAACGGACGATACCATTGATAAAGGTAGTTCACCGGGTCGAAGTCGCGATGATGACGCTGAAAATTCACCGCCCATCGAGCGTCGTAGGAGTGAAGCAGAGCCACCTCGTTCTTTACCTGCGTGTTTTGAGTGAAGGCGGCTACTTTAGCAAAGTCGGCCCCGATCTCCTTGGCCTCTTCATAGAATGGGCGTGGCTTGCCGTCGGCACCGATAAGGCAACCGTGCAGCTGCTCCTGTCCGCCCGGAGCCGCCCGCCACTGCCAATAGAGGAGCGCATCGGCCCCATGTGCTGCCGCATGAAAAGCCATCACCCGCGCCTCCCCACGATACAGCACGTTATTGATGCTGGCCCAGTTCACGCTGCCCGGCTGAGTCTCCATGACCCAAAAGTTGCGACGCTTCAGCCCCCGCGTGAGGTCGTGTAAAGCTCCTGTCGTGAGATAATCGTGATGACCTGTACCGATATACCAGTCCCATGACACCATATCGAGGTCCTCGGCCAAAAGATAGTGATCAAAATCCTCATACCACCCCATGTAATTTGAGGTGATCCACTGCTCCGGCCGCGCATGGGCACGAATGGTGTCTACCTGTACCTTCTGAAAACGTCGCCAAGTGTGAGTTACAAAACGCCGAAAATCCAGCATCAACCCCGGATTGTGAGGGCCTATTGGAAGAGGAATCTCCTCCCAGCTATCGTAGGACTGGCTCCAGTAGGCCGTCGCCCAGGCCTCATTTAACGCCTCCAAAGAGCCATAACGCTCCTTGAGGAAGGCATGAAACTGGCGTCGTGCCTCCTCAGAGTAGTCGGCATGGCCGTACTCATTGTCTATCTGCCAACCGATAACCCGCTCATCCTTACCGAAACGCTTGGCCATCTGCTCTACAATAAGCCGACTGTACTTAACAAACACCGGGCTGTTCGGAGAGCCATGACAGCGGTTGCCGTGCTGCATCGGGCGCCCGTTGGGTAAAATGGTCAGCGTCTCCGGGTACCGATGGGTCAGCCAAGCGGGCGGGGCTGCCGTGGGTGTGCCCAACACAACGGCGATGCCGTTGCGATGCAGTAAGTCCACCGCACGCTCCAGCCAATCCAGCCGATAGTGCCCCTCAATGGGTTCCATAGTAGACCAGGCAAACTCCGCAATACGGCAAACATTCATACCCAGCTCGCGCATCAGGCGCACGTCCTCCGGCCAGCGCTCTTCCGGCCAATGCTCCGGATACCAAGCGTTTCCAAAATACATCACTCTTTCTCCTCAAGGGGGAACGATCTCAAGATCACCCCACTGTAAAGTTTGGGATAAAAGTAGGTGGATTTCTGAGGCATCTTGTCGCCGGCTGCCGCCACATCGCGTATCTCCCGTACACGGGGCGGGCGAAGTAAGCACGCCAGCTGATAGGCACCCGACTGCACAAGCCGCACAGCCTCCTCTTCATCGCGCGTATAGGCAACATCCTCCGTGTGCGCCAAGTCTTGCCAGGAGATACCCAATGTGCGATCAAGCACCAACACCTGCAGAATGCTTACGTCTAAACGTCGCCAGGCCTCGCTATGTGTCTCCGACAGAATGTTTTCCGGCAACACCTCCATACGAGGCTGCAATCCATACGCCCGATTCGGCAACACCACCACGAATTTACGTTCCGCATCCGCCCCCTCCTTTAACCAGTCTCTCGCCGCTGCCAGCTCCATAGGGAACACATGAAAATATCGCTCCAATAGCAGTCCCAACGTTTCGAGCCGCTCCGAAGCCACATTTCTCACCAGGCGGTGTGTGGGCAGCACCACCAACCCCGAATCCTCAAAAGCCGTGAGGCCGATGAGAATAAAATCGTGCGGCTTGGGCGGTGTGGAAGGCCCACCCTGCTCTCGTTGATAGTTCAAAGCCGTCTCGTAGCGATGGTGACCATCCGCAATCCAGATGCGTTTCGGGCCGAACTGCTCCTGAAGAGACTTCAAGAGTTCGGGGGTGGTGCAGACGTAAAGAATATGCTCCTCGAGGGTGTCGGACTTCATAGGACTAGGCAGAGCTGCCGTAAGTAGAGGATGAACCGGCTGTATTGCCTGTTTCAGCAAGGCGCTTATGGCCCCATCGGCATCCTCATAAAGCCCGTAAATCGGCTCTGGATTCGCTTTTGTGGCCCGCATAAGCCGAAGCCGATCTTCTTTGGCCTTTGTATGTGTCTCTTCATGAGGAAGCACCACGCCGTTTTCGTAGGGTTCAAGCTTAAGCGCAACAAACAACGTATGGCGTTCACATATTCGCCCCGGTTGGAGAGGATGAGGAAATCGCTGAAGATAGAGGTAGAAGGACGGCTGTGTGTCTTGTACCAGCACCCCGGCCCGCAAGGCTTCTTGTAAAAAAGCGGCAGCCCGTGTATAGCGATTCGATACCTCATTATCCCCCGGCTCCTCTCTATTGAGAATAAGCCGCACGATGTTGTAGGGGCTTCTTCGATAGAGATTTTCCTGTTCCTCGGCGGAGAGCACATCGTAGGGCGGCGAGATAACCTCGGAAAGAGCTACACGCTGCGGGTCATAATGCACACCGCGAAAGGGTTGAATGGTGGCCAAGGGAAATCGCGCTCCTTCGGAAAATGTCAGTTTATTTTAGCGCATCAAAGGCCTTTCTCGTTCTCACCCGCAGCGGCGAGTGCGTTCATAGGTCGAGAGAGCCGATAATGGACAAAAACATCCAAATAGATGGTATAATTCCCAGTGGAAATGCTGCGTCGAGGAGGGATTGCTGCCGTGCGCGTGGCGCCTGACATGAAAATAAGAAAAGTGTTGGAAATCAATGATACGATGCTAGACACCGTAACCGGTTTAACACCGGAGTTTGAAAGGCTTCGAAACCCCATCCTGCGAAAAGCCATGAGCAATCGCATCACCGTAGAGCAGGCCGCCCGCATTGCCGGTCTGCCGCTGGCACAGGTTCTCTTCACCTTGAACCTTGCGGCCGGAGAAGACCCCCATACCCTCGCCGAAGAGCTGAAAACGCTGCCGGAAACGGCTTTTGAAGCAGAGCCGGTGAACCCACCCCAAAAGCCGTTGGAGTTGCAAAACCTTGCCGATGACGACCCGAATACGGTCTTCTTAGACCTTATGCCTTTTGATGAACGTCAAGAAGACCCTCTTCCCACCATTCTCAAAGAGTTGGTAGCCCTAAAGGATGATAAGCGGATTCTGCTGATACGCCATCCCTTCGACCCCATTCCCTTACGCGACCTCGCGATGAAGTTTGGCTTCTTAAGTTGGGCAGAACAGCGAGGCCAACGGGAGTGGTTCACCTACTTCTATCGCCCAAAGAGAGAACAAAACGAGGAGAAATAGCGATGATTTGGAGCCTGCTGTTCGTGCGTCAACTGGCCCTAACCCTCTGGCTTGGAGGCCTGATCGTTATTGACTTCGTGGAAACACCCATCCGTTTTCGCGTACCGGAAGTCAATAGAAATCAAGTCGTTGCCATCGGACGGCGTGTTTTTGCCGCCCTGAACAAATTGGAGGTGATCGCCGGAGCCATTCTGCTGCTGGCTAATGCCCTCCTCCTTCCCCATATTCGGACGAGCGCCCTTCCCCTAGAACAGACGGCTGCCGAAGTGGTGGCCGCTATGTGGCTTGCCGCCTTGGTGCAGTTGGTATGGGTAAGGCCGCGCATGTCGGCGCTAACGCGCGGTCTAGACCTCGTTAACCGCGACCCATCTGACCCGAGATTCGCCAAAATAGGTCGCCTTCATAAGGTCTATTCGGGAATAGACCTGCTGAAAATGTTGTTGGGTCTTGCTACTCTGGCTTTATGGGCACATCCTCACTAGATTGCCCATCCCACCGAGCATGTCCTCCAACCTCAGCGTGTTGGGGTGGAGAGTCTTGGCTTTTCTGCAGATGGCGTAAGAGAAGCTCCAAATGCGGTGCGATGGTCATTAGCTCGCGCTTGTGGGCAGCGGTAAGTTGCTCGAGGATATCCGCGCCTTGGCGAGTCAGCCGTATATAGCTCTTTCGCCGATCGTCGGTTGCAGCGACGCGCTCCACAAGCCCCATTCTCTGCAGCCGATTAACGAGGCCTACAGCGCTCTGATGGTGAATCTGCAGCCTTTCGGCCAGCTCCCCGTTGGTCACGTAGTCGCGCCCCGGATAGCCCTTTATGGCAAGCAAGGCCTGATGCTGACGTGGCGTTAATCCCCTCGCTGCGGCAGCCTGCTCGCTGAACTTCAAAAAACGACGCAGGGCATACCGAAAAGAGGAAAGCATCTCGTAGTCCTCTTTTCCAAGCGTCTCAGAAAACCGATTAGAATTCCGGCTCATCTCCTCCTCATCTTAAAACAAGGGGCCTGTCGCCTTTGGACGACAGAAAACAGCCCAAACCGCCTTATCTCCCTGTCCACTCCTCCTTTCTTTTACGATGGGTGTGGTGTAGACTTCCTCATGAACATCCAACGCCCATCAACATGGCCGGTTCAAAACCAACCAAGTACCTCTGCGGCGTATGTTCAGTTCCTTACTCATCTCTTTCTCTGGCCGCAGCGTTGCTATCTGCGAGGACGAAAGGAGGGGATAGGGGGCGAGCAAGGCAGGCTCACTTTGCTGACTTGTTCTAGAACCGTGAAGCCGGCAGTCTCTGCAGCCCCACTCCTTCTCCTCAAAACTGGCGGGTTTGAAATATAAGATTTCTCGCCTTCGGCTCGAAATGACAGTTGTTTATCTCGTTCTCGGCTCGAAATGACAGTTGTATTCGGCTTGAAATGACAGTTGTTTATCTCGCTCTCGGCTCGAAATGACAGTTGTATTCGGCTCTGTAAGCCCCCACCCCCCCCGCCCCTTCCCCACTTTGGGAGAGGGGCACCTCGCGGTGGGCGTCCTCGCGGACGGCGCCTTTGCGGCCAGCACAGTTTCCATAATCGTCTCTTTTCCTGGCCGCTGCATCGCCGTGCGCTAGCACCTCCCGAATCGGGGGAAAGGTCGGGATAGGGAGCGAACGAGGTTGGCTTGCTTTGCAGACTGGCTCTAGAACCGAGTCCCGTGATGAGTGGGTAACCCTTGTGATTACCCCTACAGCCCCACCCCC